>JAJZFE010000031.1 GCA_021798655.1 Acidobacteriota bacterium
GGGGGCCGATCTGCGGACAGGCTCAACTCGCGTTGGCCTCAGGGAATCGCGGCCTCTCCGCCGAAACGTAATCCATCCTTACGCCTCGAATCGAAACATACAAGGGAATCTGCGTCTTGTCGCTTCGGCACGACAGTCCTGGAAAGCAAACGACTCTAACCCAAACGTTTTCAATATTATACGTCTATCATCCCTGCAATCAACAACTTGCAGCCACTTCGCCGCTAACCCCAATGTTTTGAATATTATGCCCGTAAAATCTTTGCAATCAATATTTTACAGCCACAACACCGCGTAAACTGTTGATTCCAGAGATCAAGCCCAAATCATAGGGGGGGGTACCCCCCGTCGATCATCAGCGACTTCCCACCGTCGGCTCGCGTCCAACGTTACGAATGCCCATCGCCTGCCTCACCCTCGAACTCGCCATCGAGCACGCTCAGTCCCTCAAGGATCGCCGCCAGGTCGTGCGCTCGATCAAGGACAAGCTTCGCCACGGCTTCAACGTCTCGGTCGCCGAGCTGGACGAGGCCCTCGTCTGGAACCGCGCCACGCTCGGCGTCGCCGCCATCTCCAGCTCCCCTGGCTACCTCGCCGGCCAGCTCCGCGAGGTGGAGGCCGCCGTCCGCCGCCTCTGCCCCGCGCTCGGCTGCGACCTGTTAGACAGCTTCATCGAAGCCGATGTCGTTCTCGAGGCAGAACCCGCTGCAGCACCCCACAGCGAAACCGAATAGCAGGCACCACCCGTCTGAATCGTTAGGCACCAGCATTCATCGGATGATAACCTGAGTAGTCGAAACCTATGCCAGAGCAGAGAGCCAAATCCTATCACCGCGGACGCGTCACCAGCACCTTCACCGAAGAGATCACGGCGATGCTGGAAGGCGAACTCTCGGACCCGCGCATCGCTCCCTGCCACGTCACGGAGGTCGTCCTCGCGCCCGGCGGAAAAAGCTGCCGCGTCTTCATCGCCGTCACCGGCAACGAGCAGGAAGAGAAGGACACGCTCGAAGGCCTGATGACCGCTCGCGGCTTCATTCGCACCGAGATCCGCTATCGCATGGGCGTCCGTCACGTGCCCGAACTAACGTTTGCCATCGATCGGTCCGAAAAGGTCAATGCGCGCATGGATGAGCTCTTCGGACGCATCGAAAAGCGCAAAGAGAAGTTGGAGCGCCGCTCCACAGCAGTTCCCGAATCCACGGCTCCCCCCGTCGATCGGTCGCAGGACAAGCTACCCGGCTGAGCCAGTCGTCTGAGCCAGTCAAAGCCGGGCTGTCCCTTGCAAAGCCGGGCTGGTAGTGATGCACGTACGCGGGCCACAAATAAAGTCTCTCTTCTGCCAATCCACGGCGGCTTGCCACTCGTTGATCAGCGAGGGACTGTTGTCTCCGCTCGTGTCGAGCAGGAAGAGCCAGTTGTCGTCTATGACCAATCAAGATTCCATCGCCGCGCTCCTCCGCCTCATCGAGTCGCGGCAGACCTTCCTCATCAGCTCGCACGCCCGCCCCGACGGCGACGCCATCGGCTCCTCCGTCGGCCTGATGCACCTGCTTGAAGCCATGGGCAAACGAGTCTGCGTCGCCTTCGCCGATCCCATTCCCGAGATCTTCTCCTGTCTCGAAGGCGTCGACCGCATCGTCCACCGGCTGCCCGACGAGGTGCCCGACGTCGCCATCCTGCTCGAATGCGATTCGATCCAGCGCACCGGCTTCGCTCGCATTCCCGCGCAGCTCACCGTCAACATCGATCACCACCTCAGCGGCCGCGAGTACGCCGACTTCAACTGGATCGACCCGCACGCCGCCGCCGTCGGCGCTCTGGTCTACGATCTCGCCGTCGCCGCGCGCGTGCCCATCTCCACCGCCATGTCCGACTGCCTCTACGCTGCCGTGCTCACCGATACAGGTTCGTTCAACTACCCCGGAACCAGCGCCGCCACCTTCGCCCTCGCCGGACACCTCATCCAGTGCGGCACCGACGCCAACCGCATCGCCCAGGCCATGTTCTTCACCAACCCTGTCGGCAAGATCCGCCTGCTCGGCGCTGCGCTCTCCAACATGCACATCAAAGGCGAGATCTGCTGGAGCGTCATCAGCCAGGACGACCTCGCCGTCGCCGGCGCCACCGCCGAGGACTGCGAAGGCGTCGTCAACCACCTCATCAGCATCGCCGGCATCGAGGCCGCCGTCCTCCTCCGCCAGCAGCATGATCCCAATGAGTACCGCCTCAGCCTGCGCAGCAAAGGCTTCGGCAAGCTCGATGTCGCCCGCGTCGCAGAGCACTTCGGCGGCGGCGGACACCGCACCGCCTCCGGCTGCACCCTGCACGGCACCGCCGCTGGCATCGTCGAGCGCCTGCTGCACTACCTGCACGGCGCGCTCGGCGAGCCAGGCCCGGCCGGCACCCCACACCCGGCCAAGCCCACCGCAGCACCCGTCAGCGCTCCAACTCTGTTAGCCTAAGGGACGTTTGGAAGAGTGCCGAGCTGCCTGACAAGGCTGCCCGTCCGGCTCACACCGGGGCCCTCCACCAACCGCCTTTGGCAGACTTTTTTTTGACGGACACTCCCCAATCCGTGAACTCCGCAGCGGGCAGCTCCGCCGCTGCTGCGCCGTTGTCTCCACTCGGCAGCCTGCGCAGCTTTGTGCATCACCGCCTCGGCACCGACCTCGGCGAACTGGCCGTGCTGCTGGTCTTCAGCGCCTACTTTCTGCTCTACGGCCTGATGCCGCTCTTCGGCGGCGACCAGCTCGGCCTGGTCGGTGCCGACGAGCCGCGCTACGCCCAGATCGCCCGCGAGATGCTCGCCGCGCACTCCGCCGACTGCCATCAGCTGCACGCGCGCATCGTTCCGCACAGCCTGCGCCTGCGCGACCTGCGCGCCAGCTACGCCTGCCTCACCGGCGGAACCATCACTCCTATCCTCTACGGCAAGCCGTGGCTGGAGAAACCCGCCCTCTACTACTGGCGGACCATGGGCTTCTACAAGGAACTCGGCGTCTCCGACTGGTCCGCGCGCATCCCTTCGGCCACCGGCGCGCTCGCACTCATCATCCTGGCCTTCCTGCATCTCAAGCGGTTCCGGCCCGGAGGCCACCTCGACGCCGCACTCATCATGACCAGCTGCGTGGCCATCGTCGCCTTCGCCCGCGGCGCGTCCACCGACATGCAGCTCGCCGCGCCCTTCTGCATCGGCATGCTCGGCTGGTACGCCTGGTATGAGACCGGCAAGAAGTTCTGGCTCTTCGACCTCTACTTCTTCAACGCCGCCGCCACGCTGGCCAAAGGCCCCGTCGCGCCGTTCATGGCGCTGGGCATCATCTGCCTCTTCCTCGGTCTGCGCCGCGAGTGGTCCGCGCTGCGCCGCACCATCTGGATTCCCGGCGTCATCCTGTACTTCGCCATGGCGCTGCCCTGGTACATCGCGGTGCAGCGCCGCAACCCGACGTTCTTCCGCGAGTTCTTCCTGCAGCACAACGTCGAACGCTTCGCCACGGACCTCTACAAGCACCATCAGCCCGCGTACTACTACCTCATCGTGCTCGTGCTCGGACTGATGCCGTGGACCGTGCTCTCCGTACGCGCGCTCATCGACGGCCTGCAGATCTCCACCGCCGAGTGGGCTGTCCGCTTCAAGCCGCAACGATACGTCGGCCACGTCCGCGCCGGCGATGCGTTCCCCGAGTTCCTCGTCCTCTGGGCACTGTTTCCCATCGTCTTCTTCTCGTTCTCCGGGTCGAAGCTCCCCGGTTACATCCTGCCTGCAATCCCGCCCATCTGCATCCTCACCGGCGACTACCTCTTCCGCATCCGCCGCGCAGGTATGCCGATGTGGCTGGTCAACAGCCACGCAACCGCAACAGGGCTTATCACCTTCGTCCTGCTGCTGTGTCCGCAGTACATGGTCTATCAGCGCATCGTGCCCGCGCCCATTGAGTTCGTCAAGGCTGCGGTCGGCGGCATCCTGGCCGCGCTGCTGGTCATCGTTGTGGTGCGCCGCAGCGGACCCAGCTACATCCGCACCGCCACGCTCATTCCGCTGGCCCTGCTGCTCTACTTCCTGCTCGGCCGCAACGGCCGCCTGCTCGACCTCAACTACTCCGCACGGCCTCTGGCCCGCGAGATCGCACAGGCCGCGCCCGACATCGCTCCGGTCGCCGCCGTTGGCGTCCGCCGCGACCTCGTCTACGGTCTCGCCTTCTACCGCAACCAGAAGGTGCTCAACTACGCCGATGGCATCCCGACAGAGACCCACATCCTCGTCATCCCCACGCAGGACTCCGGCGATCTCGCCACCGTCCTCCAGGGCCGCATCTACCAGCCGTTGATCACTTATCCGACGCAGGGACTCTCCGTCTACAAGGTCTACCCCGCTCGCTGAACCCGGCTTCTGCGTTGCAGGAGCTACACTGTGCTCTCACTCCAGCCTCACTCTGCAGCGCTCATGACCTCTGTTCCGCAGCTCGACGTGCTCGACCTCCGCCACTTCTCCGCCGCGCAGCTCCATCCCCTGCTGCGCGAAGAGGCAGCCCTCTGGCAGAGCCGGCTCTGCTGGGACTACACGCACGCCGTCAACATCCTGCTCGACTACATCGAAGGCCGCATCCTCCCGGGCCTCGTCGCCGTGAACGCCGCCCACGGCAACCGCATCCTCGGCTACGCCTTTCACGTCTTTGAAGGTGCCAAGGCCGTTCTCGGCGACATCTACAGCTTCGGCGAGACCGCCTCTCTCGACAATCCCGTCGGCGACACGCTGCTCACCCACACGCTGCAGACCCTCCAGGCCACGCCCGGTGTTGACCGCATCGAGTCGCAGCTGCTCATGTATCCGGCCGGCGCGCTCGCGGAACCCTTTCGCGCCCACGGCTTCCGCAGCTATCCACGCCTGTTCATGGTGCGCGACCTCGTGCCGCCGCCGCCGACGCCGCACACCGAAGCCCTGTGGTCGCACCTGCGCGCCCACAACCTGACTCTGCACAGCTGGCACCCGGCCTTCTACGAGAGCGCCGCAGGCCTCATCCATCGCTGCTACACAGGCCACATGGACGCCGAGATCAACGACCAGTACAAGACCTTCCACGGCGCGCAGCGCTTCCTGCACAACATCATCCGCTTCCCCGGCTGCGGCATCTTCGACCCCGAAGACTCCTGGGTCCTGCGCGACGCGCACACCGCCGAGATGAAGGCCCTGCTGCTCTGCTCGCGCATCCGCTACGACGTCGGCCACATCACCCAGCTCTGCGTCGCGCCCGCCCTGCGCGGCCAACGCCTCGGCGAACTCCTGCTGAACCACTGCGCCACTCAGGCCACTCACCGCGGCCTCACCAGCCTCTCCCTCACCGTCACCGAGGCCAACGCTGCCGCCCTGCGCCTCTACCGCACCAACAGCTTCACCCAGCGCCACCGCTTCGACGCCATGGTCTGGGACAAGTAGCAAGAGCGCAGAGCCGAGCGAAATGCCCTTCTCTACGCTCTATCCCCTGTTCTCTATCCCCTGTTCTTACTCGACGTGGCTTACTCGACGTGATAGTTCGGTGCCTCGCGCGTAATCACCACGTCATGCACATGGCTCTCGCGCAGCCCCGCGCCGCTGATGCGGATGAACCGTGCCTTCGTCTGCAGCTCTTCGATCGTCGCGCAGCCCAGGTAGCCCATGCCCGACTTCAGCCCGCCCACCAGCTGATACACCATCGCCTCCAGCGGCCCGCGGTGCGGCACGCGCCCCTCGATGCCCTCCGGCACAAACTTCGCCAGCCGGTTGCCGCTGTTCTCCTGCTTCAGCTCGATCCGCTCCGGTTCGGCCGCGCGCGACAGGTCGTCCTTGCCCTGGAAGTACCGCTCGCCCGAACCCTGCGCCATCGCGCTCAGGCTGCCCATGCCGCGATACGCCTTGAAGCTGCGGCCCTGGTACAGAATCGTCTCTCCCGGGCTCTCGTCCACGCCCGCAAACAGCGAGCCCATCATGCACACACTCGCGCCCGCAGCCATCGCCTTCGTCACGTCGCCGGAGTACTTGATCCCGCCGTCCGCAATGATCGCCACGCCCTGCTCCTTCGCCGCGCGGTACGCCTCGCTGATCGCCGTAATCTGCGGCATCCCCGCGCCCGTCACCATCCGCGTCGTGCAGATCGACCCCGGCCCGATGCCCACCTTCACCGCATCCGCACCGGCCTCGATCAGCGCCTTCGTGCCCTCGTAGGTCGCCACGTTCCCGGCAAACAGATCCACCTCCGGAAACCGCCGCTTCACCTCGCGGACCGCCTCCAGCACGCGTTCGGAGTGCCCGTGTGCCGAGTCGATCGCCAGAGCATCCACGCGCATCTTCACCAGCTCCGCCGCGCGCTCCATGTAATCGCCCGTCGCGCCGATTGCGCCGGCCACCCGCAGCCGACCCTGCGCGTCCTTGCTCGCGCTCGGATACTTCAGCTTCTTCTGGATGTCCTTCACCGTGATGAGCCCCTTCAGCTCATACGCGTCGTTCACCACCAGCAGCTTCTCCACCCGGTGTTGATGCAGTATCTGCTCAGCCTGCTCCAGCGTCGTGCCCACCGGCACAGTGATCAGGTTCTCCTTCGTCATCACCTCGCCAATCGCGATATCCGTGCGCGAGACAAACCGCAGATCGCGGTTCGTAAGGATGCCCACCAGCTTGCCGTTCTTCGTCACCGGAACGCCGCTGATCTTGAACCGCCGCATCACGTCCAGCGCGTCGGCGATAGGCCGCTCCGGCCCAATCGTGACGGGGTCGACAATCATCCCGCTCTCCGACCGCTTCACCTTGTCAATCTCGCCGGCCTGCTGCTCGATGGTCAGGTTGCGGTGCACCACACCCAGCCCACCCTGCTGCGCAATCGCAATCGCCAGCCGCGACTCCGTCACCGTATCCATCGCCGCCGACATCAACGGAGTCGCCAGCGTAATCCTCTTCGTCAACCGCACCTGCGTGCTCACCTGCGTCGGCACGACATCAGAGTATGCGGGAACCAGCAGCACGTCATCGAACGTGAGCGCCTCGGGAATGTTCGCTTCAATCATGATTCTCTATTGTTGCATCCACTGCCGCCGTGTTCCAGCGCGCGCGCCCCGATCCCCTCCATTTGAATTGTTTTCCTCACAGGCGTATTCTCTTGGTAGCAGACGATTCCGTTCTGCCGCAGTCACCCGGACCATCGGATGGCGTCGCCGTGAGCACACCGGCAAAAACGGCGGAGTAGATGAGTGAGCGAAAGCTCACTTTTTGTTTGCCCTGAACATCGGTCCTGCCCACGGCCAAACGGCCTCCCTGGCCGCTCCGGCATCAAAGTCCTACAGATAGGCATCACTCGCACCATGGCTCTGCAGATCGACACAATTCGCGCCACCGCCGAACGCGTCGCGGCCTCGCACCACCTTGACCTCGTCGACCTCGAGTTCACCGGCGGCAGCAAGCACCGCACCCTCCGCGTCTTCCTGGAGAAAGACGCGCCCACCCGCGCCGAAGCGGCCGCACGCGCCGCAGCCGACGAAGAGGCCGGCCTGCCCAAAGGCGTCCCCGTCGAGATGCTCTCCTTCGTCACCCACGAGGACTGCGCCACCTTCGCCCGCGACTTCGGCACCGTCCTCGACATCGAAGACCTCATCCCCGGCGCCGAGTACACCCTCGAAGTCAGCTCCCCCGGCCTCGAACGCAAGCTCCTCCGCGCCGCCGACTACACCCGCTTCATCGGTTCACTCGCCAGGCTCCAGACCTTCACCGCCATCGACAGCAACCGCCACTTCACCGGCCGCATCACCGCCTTTGACGGCACACACGTCACGCTCGACCTCAGCGCCGTCAAACAGAAGGGCAAGGCAAAGAAGGCTCTCACCAGTCAAACCGTCTCCCTCGCCTTCAGCAACATCGAAAAGGCCAACCTGGTAGCAGAGATCTGACCTCCTAGTTCTTAACTAGCACCTGGAACCCAGCACCTGGAACCTAGCACCTAGCCCCACACAACTTCATAGCCCGCAACCGCAGAAACGAGTTCACTACTATGGCAAGTCCCCTCTACCAGTCCATCGAAATCCTCAGCCGCGAGAAGGGCATCGACCCGCAGATCGTCGTCGGCGCCGTCGAAGATGCCATCGCGCTCGCCACCCGCAAGTTCTACAAGACCGTTGAGAACATGCGTGGCGAAATGGACAAGGAGACCGGCGAGATTCGCGCCTACGTCTACAAGACCGTCGTCGAAGGCCCCGAGCAGGTTGAGGATCCCGACAACCAGCTCACGCTCGAACAGGCCCGCGAGATCGCGCCCGAGGTCGAACTCGGCGGCGAGCTGCGCTTCTACAAGGACACCCAGCCGCTCGGCCGCATCGCCGCGCAGATGGCCAAGCAGGTCATCTTCCAGAAGGTCCGCGAGGCCGAGCGCGACACCGTCTTCAACGAGTATGGCGACCGCATCGGCGAGATTCTCAACGCCACCGTCAAGCGCCTCGAACCCATGGACGTCATCTTCGACATCGGCAAGGCCGAGGCCCGCATGCCCAAGCGTGAGCAGTCCCGCCTGGAGCAGTTCGCCATCGGCGAGCGCGTCCGCGTCGTCCTGCTGCGCGTCGACCGCGCCGCCAAGGGCCCGCAGGTCATCGTCTCGCGCGCCGCGCCGGCCCTCGTCCAGTCCCTCTTCCAGTCCGAGGTTCCCGAGATCTACGACGGCACCGTCAGCGTCCGCGCCATCGCCCGCGAGGCCGGCGAGCGCACCAAGATCGCCGTCCAGTCCCGCGACAAGGACGTCGATCCCGTCGGCGCCTGCGTCGGCATGAAGGGCATGCGCGTCCAGTCCATCATCCGCGAGCTGCGCGGCGAAAAGATCGACATCATCGAGTACTCCGACGAGATCACCACCTTCGCCGAAAAAGCCCTCCAGCCCGCCAAGGTCTCCCGCGTCTCCATCACCGACCTCGCCGAAAAGCAGCTCGAAGTCATCGTCGATGACACCCAGCTCTCGCTCGCCATCGGCAAGAAGGGCCAGAACGTCCGCCTCGCCGCCAAGCTCCTCCAGTGGAAGATCGACATCAAGTCCGAAGAGGAGAAGCGCCAGGAGGTCGAGCAGCAGATGTCCGGCATGGGCAGCGGCCCGGCCACGCCCATCGAGCAGGTCACCGAGCTCGGCGAATCCGTCATGGAGAAGCTCATCGCCGCCGGCATCACCACCGTCGAATCCCTCGCCGACATGACCGCCGAAGAGCTCGGCGAGATCCCCGGCATCGGCGAAAAGACGGTCGAGAAGATCGCCGTCGCCGTGCGCCACTACTTCGGGCAATACGAAGAAGGCGAAACCCGGCCAGCCGCAGCCGAAGGCGAAGCCACTCCAGTCGTAGCCGAAGCCGCTCCAGCCGAAGGCGAAGCCCGCCCCGAGGCCGAGACGCACTCGCCCACCGAGACCGCCGAGCACATCATCGCCCGGCACGGCGGCCAGGGCCAGGGCACCGCCGAAGAGGTCAGCGACTTCAACGCCGAGGACATCGCCGCAGCCGAGGAGCGCGAATCGCTCTCCGACGCCAACGACGCCGCCGACGCCCGCGAAGAGCGCATCGAGCAGGACAACGACACCGTTGACTCCCTCGTCGACGAGGCCCAGGAGCACTCCAGCGAGGGCATCGACGACTAACCCACACACGCCGCAGACCGCACCCCATCCGTGCGGTCTGCGGTAAAACCCAACAGCGGCTGCGAAACGGCTACAATAGACTCATCGCTGCGAAAACGGCGCTTCAACCGAAACCAGCTGCACCCAACCGCAACGCCGCGCTCAGAGGCACCACCCTCTGCCCGCAACTCCTGCTTCACTGAGGCTGATATGAACAGCTAACTGCGTAGAGGACCACAAACGAGCCCGGCCCATTCCCGCCGGCCTCAAGAAGGATTGAATGAGCAAAGTTCGAATCAACGATCTTGCACGAGAGCTCGAAGTCAAGAGCAACGCTATCCTCGATGCTCTCAAAGCGGTCGGCGTCACCGAGAAGAAGACGCACTCCAGCTCCATCGAAGAAGATGAAGCCGAGAAGGTGCGCGGCCACTTCAGCCGCGGCACCCGCACTCCCGTGCGTCCCCCGGCAGCAGAGAAGAAAGAAGCCTTCAACCTCTCCAACATCTCCAAGCCCGGCGACGCGCTCAAGGCCATCCTCGAGCGCAAGGAGCAGGAGCGCAAGCAGGCCGAAGCCGCCCGCTATCCGCAGCGCCCGGCCGTGGCCGTTGCGCCCCCGGCGCGCCCTGCCGTCACGGTAGCGGCCGCTCCACCCGCCGCAGCCGCAGTGGCCCGCCCAGTTCCGCCGCCCCCCGCTGCCGCCGCACCGGAAGCCCCGGCAACCCCCGCGCCGCGCCGCATCGTTCCCATCCCGCGGCCACCGGCGCCGGTCTACGTGGTGCAGCCGCCGCGCCCGGCAGCCGCAGCCGCGCCCGTCGTGGCACGTCCTGCCGCAGCCCCCGCCGCTCCTGCGGTCGCCGCCGCAGCACCCGTTGCCCCCGTCGTCGTCAAGCAGGCCGCCGTGGCCGTCGAGCCGACAGCAGCTCCTGTCGCCATCGCCGCAGCCGCTGCTGTCGAACCAGCTCCAGCACCCGTAGCCGCCGAGCCACCCGCAGCACCCGTCGTCGAAGCTCCTGCTGTCCCTGCCGCCCCGGTTCGCCGCGTCGTCATGCCGCAGACCGGCCCGCGCCCCACCTACACCGCACCGGCCGGCGCAGCCCGCACGCCCATCTTCCAGCGCCCCCGTCCCGGTGGATTCCCCGGCTCCGGCCCCGGCGCTCCTGGCTCCCGTCCTGGTATGGGCGGACCTGGCATGGCTCCCGGCGCTCGTCGGCCCATGCACCCCACCCGCACCTTCCCCGGTGGCCCTGGCGGTCCCGGCGGACCAGGTGGCCCCGGCGGACGCCCCGGTTTCCCTGCGCGTCCCGGCTTCCCGGCACGCCCCGGCTTTGGCAATCGAGCCGGTGGCACAGGCCCCGGCGGCCTGCTGCCGCCTACCGAGGCTGCACCGACCCCCGGCCGTCCGCAGCGTCCCGGCCAGCGTGGCCGTGGCGGTCCGCGCTACGAGAAGAACAAGGAAGTCGCGCTGAAGGGCTATGCCCCCAGCCGCGGCGCCGCCATGATCCCCCAGGGCGAAGTGCCCATCACCAAGACCATCACCGTCACCGAAGGCATCTCGGTGAAGGACCTCGCCGAAAAGCTTGACGTGCGCGGCAAGGACCTCATCGCCACGCTGCTCATGCGCGGCGTCATGGTCACGGTAAACCAGTCCCTCGACGGGGAACTCGTCAAGGACGTCGCCCGTCAGTTCGGGGCCGACGCCACCGTCATCACCGTCGAAGACCAGCTCGAAAACGAGGCCATCGAAGGCTTCCTCGCCGATACCTCCAACATGGTTGAGGTCGCGCGCGCCCCGGTCGTCACCATCATGGGTCACGTCGATCACGGCAAAACGTCGCTGCTCGACGCCATCCGCTCCACCGAGTTCGAACAGGTGGACGTGGCCAGCGGCGAGGCCGGCGGCATCACCCAGCACATCGGCGCGTACAAGGTGCACGTCACCAAGCCCGATTCCCCCGCCTTCGGCCGCGAGATCGTCTTCCTCGACACCCCGGGCCACGAGGCCTTCACGCGCATGCGTGCTCGCGGTGCCAAGGTCACCGACATCGTCGTCGTCGTCGTTGCAGCTGACGATGGCGTCATGCCGCAGACCCTCGAAGCCATCGACCACGCCAAGGCCGCCAAGGTCCCCATCATCGTGGCCGTCAACAAGATCGACAAGCCCGAGGCCGACCCCACCCGCGTGATGAACCAGCTCGCCGCCCGCGGCGTCCAGGCCACCACCATGGGCGGCGACGTCGAGTTCGTCGAAGTCTCCGCCAAGAAGCGCCTCAACCTCGACGCCCTCGAAGAGATGATCCTCCTCGTGGCCGACACCAACGAGCAGAAGGCCCAGCCCGAGCGCCCCGCCGTCGGCACCGTCATCGAAGCCAAGCTCGATCGCGGCCGCGGCGCCGTCGCCAGCATCCTCGTCCAGAACGGAACCCTCCGCATCGGCGACAGCTACATCGTCGGCGACACCTTCGGCAAGGTTCGCGCCATGTTCAACGATCGCGGCAAGGAGATCAAGGAAGCCGGTCCCTCGACCCCCGTCGAGATCCTCGGCCTCGAGTCCATGCCCGACGCCGGCGACACCTTCCTCGTCATGGCCGACCGCGACAAGGCCAAGGGCATCGCCCAGTACCGCAAGATGAAGGCTCGCGAAGCTCAACTCGCGAAGTCCTCCCGCGTCTCTCTCGAAGGCCTCGCCGAGCAGATCAAGCAGGCCGGCGTCAAGGACCTCAACCTCATCCTCAAGGGCGATGTGCAGGGCTCGGTCGAAGTGCTGGCCGACTCCCTGGTACGCATGTCCACCGAGAAGGTGCGCGTCAAGGTCCTGCACTCCGGCGTCGGCGCCATCACCGAGTCGGACGTGCTGCTCGCCTCGGCCTCCAACGCCGTCGTCATCGGCTTCAACGTCAAGCCCGACCGCAAGGCGCAGGAAGTCGCCGACCGCGAGAACGTCGAGATTCGTCTGCACTCCATCATCTACGAGCTGCAGGACGAGATGACCAAGGCGATGCTCGGCTTGCTCGACGCCGTCTACAAGGAAAACTACTCCGGCCGCGCCGAGGTGCTGCAGGTCTTCAAGATCACCAAGGTCGGTCAGATCGCCGGCTCCATCGTGCGCGACGGCATCATCAAGCGCGACAACCAGGTGCGCGTCCTGCGCGACGGCGTCGAGGTCTGGAAGGGCAAGATCTCCAGCCTCAAGCGCGTCAAGGACGACGTCTCCGAGGTCCGTCAGGGCGTCGAGTGCGGTATCGACCTCGCCGGCTTCAAGGACATCAAGGCGGGCGACATCATCGAGGCGTTCACCACCGAGAAGATGGCCGCCGAGCTCGGACAAAACACCGCCGAAGCCGCCAAGCTCGCCCGGGAGACCGCAGCCAAAGAGGCCGCAGCCGCCAAGGAAGCCGCAGCCCGCGAAGCCGCTACCGAAACCGCAACCGTCTAACCAACCCCATCACCAACGCACCAACACGAAGGGCCGGGACACTCTCCCGGCCCTTTCGCTCGCCTCCGAGCCGCGCCCACGCAGTTGGAGTCACCAACAAACTTCTGGCGGGGCCCACCTCTGCCCACCGAACAAGTCGGGTACCCCACATCTCGTATCTTTGAGATGTGGGTTCGCAGGATGTTTGTCTTCCGCCATGACAGCACGCGCCTCGCAGGAGAGTACGAGCGGGGGCTCGAGTGTTCGCTATTCATGGGGCAGCCTCCGCTCACGATCAACTCTCGCTGACGTTTTCCAGTTGCGTGATACGGCTAAGCTTTCTCTGACTGGGGTGCCAATTCCGCCATTGATCTTCGATATAGGAGCATCATGCCAGCCATTGCAATCATGCCAGCATAAAATTGGCCTCGCACGATTTCAGGCATCGGTAGGTGCACAGATCCCAGGTGTCGCAGGAAAAGCCGCGCGTTGGAAAGAAAAAAGATTGCCCCGACAAGAGATAAGACCACGTACGAGCGGCGAAATAGAAATTCGTCCAGCAGCAGGATCATTGGCACGACAAGAATCACGTAGTAATGCGCCCACGCAATGGGGGTAAACACGGTCGCGCCCAGCAAGGCGAAAACTGCCCCGAATGGAGCCAAGCCAGTTTTGAGCTGGGCAAGCCGCCGGTCACAAAGGCCCCCAACAATGGTGGATGCAACAACAAGTGCGTAACAGACGACTTTGAGAGCCAGAGGAAGAGGATAAATGTGAAACCCGAAGGCTTGCTTCTTGTAAAAGAAATTTCCCATCAGCCATGCTGCAAAAGACTGATTGCCTGCCGCTAGAAGAAGTATGTTGGAGACGCGTGACATGCTATGCATGTAGTCGGTCGTGATGGCGCGTCCGAGAGCAAGTAGGGTCACGCCAAAGATGGCCATAGAGACGAATACGAAGCTCTGAGCAGCCTTTCTTTTTTCGTCATGAGCCAATAGATGACGATCGCTCCCGGAGTAATCTTTTACGGCGGCCGCCAACGCGAGCGAGATCCCCGCCATGACGGATTGGCCCGATCTTGCCCACAACACCGCTAGAAACGCAAGAAGCAGGAAAATGATATGCGTCTGAGTCAGCTCAACTGCCTCACGCAGCGGCTCAGCCCGAAGCCACGCTGCAACAAAGATCAACACCCACAATGGTTTGAAAAATCGAGGAGCCCAACATCGCCCGGTGATCCAGATCAAAGCAGCCAGGCAGAAGCAAAATACA
Source organism: Acidobacteriota bacterium (assembly GCA_021798655.1). The sequence continues at coordinate 14,296 of JAJZFE010000031.1, forward strand.
AGGCGAAAGATTAGATTGAAATTCGGGAAGTTCGTGATTCCGCACAGGGGTTGAAGAATGTACGGCCACAGCGGAGTCTGCACGAATGGCACAACGATCGTTGACTGCGGCACACCGCTACTTTGCGCGATCGCCAACCACACTGGATCGGAAAGCGTGTTGAACGACGAGGAGTCGTGGGCGTACAGATGAGATTCCTGGCCACTCTGAACCAATCGACAACCGATATACGAAGGGGTCAAGTCGGTTCCGCTGGAACTATCCAGTGCAATGACCGCACCCGAAAACAGCGTCAAAATCAAGGCGATCATGAGCGAACTTCGAGTCAATCCATCCCCCTCAAGGTAAGACAAACCTACCATAATGAATCTAAAGCGACGATCTTGAGCTTGCCCTCCGAGAACATCTCTGAGTGAGCTGATGGAATCGCGAAGAGAGAGATTGTGGATGTCCACTCTCCGCACGATGCAGATCCGCGACCGCATCCCATCACTTCAGCAACCCCGTCCCTCGCATCACCACAAACACAAAGGCCGCCGATACTCTCGGCGGCCTCTGCTTGCATCCCTGACAACAACTACTCGTTGTCTTCGTTCTCGCTCTGCTTCCACTTCAGCAGGTCGCCCAGCGTGGTCGAGCCGG
>JAJZFE010000209.1 GCA_021798655.1 Acidobacteriota bacterium
CCATCGACAAGGGCACGGACGTGGTCTACGTGCCGGGAATCTGGCGCGTGATCATGGCTGTGATCCGCGCGGTGCCGGAGCGGATCTTCAAGAAGCTGAACCTGTAATCAACATTTGATTTTTCCCTAAAGTTAGTAGACAATATAGATTCCGGTGCAGCCGTATTCTAATGCTGCTACTGGACTATTTAGAGGCCCCTGCGGGGGCCTCAACACGTTAGGTGGTGTTATGGGAATTGTTAGGAACGCTATATTTGTAGATGCAGGATACGTTTTTGGACAGGGCGGCGTGAGTCTTACCGGCGCGACGGTTCAAAGGACACAGCTTCAATTGAATGAAGCTGAATTTGTCAATCAGCTCAAGTTGATCGCGGTTGCCGGTGGTATGCCTCTCCTGCGTATTTACTGGTACGACGGCGCGAGAACGGGCATGACGCTAGAGCAGACTACGCTTGCTGAGATGCCGGACGTTAAAGTGCGTTTGGGTTCAATCAACAGCGCTGGACAGCAAAAGGGCGTTGATTCACTTTTGGTGACAGACCTAATCGATCTTGCACGCAATCAAGCCATTGCCGATGCATATATCGTCACGGGTGACGGGGACATGCGTATTGCCGTCCAGATCGCGCAAAGCTTTGGTGTGAGAGTCCACCTGATCAATCTCGAACCTGCTGGTGTCTCACTTAATCCTCAACTGCGCCAGGAAGCAGACACGGTGCATGAGATATCGAAGACGGACGTCAATAAATTCTTGCAGTTGAAATCAACGCAACCCGCAATCGTGACGATCCACGCCTCAGCTCCGGGCCAGATTTCAATTGAGAGTGCTGCCAAGCAGGCCATAAATGCAGTTTTTTCAACGATGGGCACAGTTGATCTGCACAAGATGAAAAGCGCGTCCTCTCCAGCCTCCGGTGTTCCCGCGGAATATGACCGTAAGGTTCTTGGAACGTGTCGTGGTTTGTTGGGGCGCGACTTGACAAGCGATGAACGGCGCAAGATGCGGGACTTCGTTTTAGCCTGGCTCCAACAGGTATAGACCAAAGCGCAGGCTACTGCTGCTGTGATTGCTGCATCTGCCGACGGCTGATCGGCGGCGGTTGCTGCGGCAGCTTCTGCGCCTTTTCGACGAGCATGGACCAGTCTTCGGGCACGGGCAGTTCGCGATCAAGCGACGGGATGCCTTCGCTGGGTTCGACGCGCACGGCGACGGAGAGCTCGCTCTTGGTGCGGCCCCGAAAGATGCCGTGGGTTGGCGGCACATCGGCGTAGTCTCGTCCGATGGCTGTGCGGATGTGGCGATCGGCGGCGATGAGGTTGTTCGTAGGATCGAAGCCAACCCAGCCGAACTCGGGGAGAAACGCCTCGATCCAAGCGTGCGTGGCCGAGGCGACAGAGCGGTCGCGGTCGCTCTCGCCGTGGTACAGATAGCCGCTGACGTAACGGCACGGTACGCGCAGGCGCGAGCGCACCAGCGCAATCATCACGTGCGAGAAGTCCTGGCAGACGCCGGCCTTGCTGGTGAGCGCCTCGTCGATGTGTGAGTCCGCGTTGGTGGTCTGTGGCTTGTAGTCGAAGTAGCGATAGAGCTGCTCGTTCAAGCGACGCAGCACGGAGAGCGGGTCGTCGCTGCGCTGGAGGTTGAGAGTGTCGGCGAGTGCTTCGAGCGCGGGCGTCGGCGTGGCAAACTCGCTGGGCAGCAGCATCTCCCAGAAGTCGCCTTCGTGGACGAGCTGGTCGAGGTCTTCCCATGCGGAGGCAGGCAGGGATGAGGGCAGCTCGATGTGCGGCTGCATCTCGACGAGCGATTCGGCGACGATGACCAGCTGGCCGTGCTGGCCGGGGATGTCGAAGTGGTGGACCTGGTTGGCGAGATGGTCGCGGTAACTGAAGACGCGGCAGCGCGGGCTGACGGAGAGCTGGAAGGTGAGGCAGCGCTGCTGCGCGTCGGAACGCGGGTGCATGCGCGTCTCCATAATGCTTTCGCTGACGGCGCTCTTGTAGAGAAACTTCGTCAGGTGACGGATCGAGTAGTACATCGGTCCCTCCTCGCGTTGCTGCCAGTATGTGTAACTCACGACGTGCCTTCGTTCGATGTGCCGGCGATGTTAGCCTGCGAGCGCTGCCTGGATGGAGTAGTTGACGTAGAGCTGATAGATGGTTTCATGGATCGCGTTGCACTGGTGTTGAATGCGGCGCAGGTAGCCGATCACGTCGCGGTCGAGGATCTCGTCGACGCTGGCGAAGGCGAGCGAAGAGGCAAGCTTGCCGGCGAGGCGATGCAGGTCGTCGGCGCGGCGCTTGCCGGACTGCCGCTGGATGGCGAGCAGCGCCTCCTGCAGCGCGTCGATGGAGAAGCGCAGCGAGTGCGGAAACTCCTGGTCGAGCAGCAGGAATTCGAGGATGCGTTCGGGCGTGAGGTCGGCGGTGTAGACCTTGCAGTAGGCTTCGAAGGCCGTCGCGCTGCGGAGCAGGCCCATCCATTCGAGATACTCGTTGCCGTCGGTGGCGCGCTCGGGCTGCGACCACAGATCTTCGTGGTAGGCCTCCAGCAGCAGCGTGGTGGCGGTGGCGCGTTCGAGGAAGCGGCCAACCTGGATGAAGTGCCAGCCTTCGCCGTGGCTCATGGTGGAGTCGGTGACGCCCTGGAACTGGTGGACGGCCTCCATGACCTGCTGCAGGAAGGCGGTGGGCGCGTCGTTGGAGTTGGCACTCGCGCCGAGCGCCATGTCTTTTTTGAAGCCGGGGCGCGTGACCTCAAGGTAGAGCGAGTTGATGCGGTGCCACTGCTCGGTGGAGATCTGCTCGCGCATGTGGCGAGCGTTTTCGCGCGCGGCGATGATGCAGCTGACCACGGACGAGGAGTTCGTCGTGTCGAAGGTGAGCGTGTGCGCGAGCGTGTAGGGGTTGCCCTCCCACTTCATTCGTCGCGGGCGTCCGAGTGCCTGCAGCAGGCGCGGCCAGCGGCGATCGGCGCTGCTGGTGCTCTCGTCGAGCATCAGGTTCAGGTTCACGTCGAGCAACCGTGTGGTGTGCTCGGCACGCTCCAGATAACGGCTCATCCAGTACAGCGAGTCGGCGACGCGAGAGAGCATCGAATCGGCTCCTTTGGGTCTAAATGCTATTGCCTGTGCATTCACTGTACACGTTCCTGGGCGATGGGTTGGGATTTCATGAGGGTGATAAAGAGCTTGTAGAAGCGCGCGGTGTCGAGGTCGTCCTGCACGTGCACGGGGGTGAGTTCGAGCTGCGGCTTGTTGGCGGCGGTCCAGGTAAGCGTATCGCCGTAGTTGGGCCCGCGCGCGGTGTCTACGTCCACGTAGAGCGTGCGCTCGCGGGTGATGATCTTCGGGTCAAGCAGGACGGCGGCTTCGAGCTCGTCCCACAGGTAGTAGAACTCGTGCGTGTATTGCGCGATGTACTGCGCGGCGGGTGCGGGCGAGGTCTTGATGTCGTTGTACATCGCCTCGCTGAAGTGCGTCTTCACGCTGATGTCGACGGTGGTGAGATCGATGCGCGGCCACTTTGCGCGGAAGGTGATGTGCGCGGCCTCGGGGTCGAACCAGAAGTTGAACTCGTGGCGCGGATGGGTGGCGAACTCGGGGTCGTCGGTGACGGGCGCGAGGCTGCCGCCCATGATGAAG
>JAJZFE010000468.1 GCA_021798655.1 Acidobacteriota bacterium
TCTGTTACTGCATCGTGCGGCTGCACCGGCCTGTTGCCGGCCACGGGTGAGTATGCCTGTTTGCGGCGGCAGTGCGCCAGCAGCGCAGGACTCGTTACAATGGAGAGTCAGATCTCTTTGAAGGAACAGCCGACCATGTCTACCCTTGCCGCACCCGCATCCGCCCTGGAGGCCGCCGCCAAAGCGGCCGGCCTGACCCTCGTCGCCGACGAGCCCGGCACCGACTTCACCGGCGCAGCCACCACGCGCGCCATCTTTGCGCTCATCGCCGACCAGACCAAGCAGCTTGTGCTCGAACTCAGCGGCAGCTTCGATGCTGCGAACCCGACCTTCGCCGATCACTTCAAGACATTCTTCGACGAGGCCGCACAGCGCCTGCGCAATCCGCGCCCCGACTGCTACCTGACACTGCACGGTTTCCCGCTCAGCTTCAGCGGCTTCGCGTGGCCCTTCCACGGCTCCACCTCCGGCGCGGACACCTTCATCCTGCATGGCGATATCGCCCTGGAAGATGGCACCGAGGCCTCGCGCACGCAGCCGCTGCACGCCAAGATCTCCGCGTCGCTGACGCAGACCTTCGCCGAGACGCTGGTCTCGCGCGAGCAACCGTTTGCTGAAGGCTTCATCTATAACGCCGTGCGCAAGACGCTCGACCAGGGCCAACTCGAACTGGTGAAGAGCGGCAATCGCCAGCCCGTGCCCGTGACCACGCGCTACTTCTCGCTGTGGAAGAAGGTCTTCAGCTTCAACGACACGGACGAAAAGCAGCGCGTGGAGTATCTGGCGGCGAAGGCGTTCTGGCTGTCGCACGTGCTGGGCGGCGGTGCGCCGGTGTGGCTGGCCGATCCGCGCGACGCGCAGTACCTGAACACGACCGTCGATGAGTTGAAGAAGAACGCCGCGACTGTGGCTACCGCACGCCTCGTGCTGCTGGACGAGACCGGCGCATGGGCCACAGCGACCGACACGCTGCGCGCGCAGGAAGACCACTACCGCGCGCAGGTTGCCGACGCGCTCAACTTCATCAAGCCCAGCTTCAACGAAGACATGCGCTCAGGCCATACGAATATGTAGGCCGGGTTTTGTGCGCGTCGTGTGACACGTGTGTGATATGCCCGCTTCGCGACACGGTTTCCTGCTCACTGCTCTTCCAGTTGCAGGAACGCATCCCACGCAGCGTCTTCGACTGCGACTCCCAACCGCAGATTTTCTTCGCGTACCCGCAGCGCGCCTTCGCCTGGATACCGTGCAGGCTTGCCTGCCTCAATCGGCATGGCGTGATGCACAGCTGCGATGGCACCCTCTACCACGACACGCATCTCCTCCACGGCGCTGACGGCCTGCGGCGCAATCGCAAGAAACACCTGCGACTGGCCGACCTCCTCCAGCGCGCTTGCTGAAAACTGGTGGGTGGCCTTGCCGCCGCTCAGCATTGCGCCGAGGATATCGAGCACGAAGCTCAAGCCTGAGCCCTTCCAGAAGCCGATCGGCAGCGCGCGCTGTGTGCGTTCGATGGCTGCGGCATCGGTAGTCAACACGCCGTGCTCGTCGAAGCCGCCCGGCACCGGCAGCGCCACACCACGCGCCGCATAACTGCCGAGAGAGCCATACGAAAACTGGCTCATCGCAATGTCGAGCACCACCGGCTCGCGCGCATCGTCGCCAAAGCGCGGCACCGCGACCACCAGCGGATTGTTGCCCAGCGCGGGCGTGCTCGCTCCCCACGGAGGCAGGTTGGGCAGCGTGTTGCTCCAGCACATCGCGGCGAAGCCGGCCTCTGCAGCCATCCAGCCATAGCTGCCCGCGCGCATCCAGTGCGAGGTGTTGCCCAGCGCGACGCAGCCAATGCCGTGCTCCGCAGCGAGCGCCATCGCTCGCTGCATAGCTTCATGCGCGGCAAGATTTCCCGGACCACGGTTCCCTGTCCAGCGCTCGATAGCGCCAAAGCTCGCCACGCAGTGCGGCACGGCTGCAGGTGCGATGAACCCCGCACGCACCTGCGCTGCAAACCGCGGCAGCCGCGCGACGCCGTGCGTCTTCACGCCGTCGCGGTCCGTCTCCGCTGTAAGCCGTGCACTCAACGCGGCACGCTCGGCCGGAACTCCCAGCCCCTGCAACACGCGCTCCACTCTCTCCTGCAACTCCGCAAACGCAACTCGAACCATGCGCACCATTACACCGCACTTCTGCGCCGATGCGCCAGATTCGTGCGACCGGCTTCATGCGCGCCAGCTACACTGTAGCTCCAGTACGAACCCATCCGTCCGAGGTCTCCGTCGATGCGCCGCCTGCTCACCTGCCTGCTCACTCTCGCCAACGTTGCGCTCTGCGCGCAGACGCCTGCAGCACACATGCCTGCGACCACGCCGATCCTGATGCTCTCCGACATCCACTTCGATCCCTTCCACGATCCCACGCTGGTGCCTCAGCTTGTTGCGGCGAAGGTGCAGGACTGGCCCGCGATCCTGGCTACGCCCACAACGCCCGCAGCACAGCAGGCCTTCGCTGCACTGCAGAAGACCTGCGGCGCGCGCGGCGTGGATACCGACTACACGCTGCTGACCTCCTCGTTCGCAGCACAGCAGACGCAGATGCCGAAGCCGCTCTTCGTCACCGTCTCCGGCGACCTGATGGCCCACCAGTTCGACTGCCGCTACAAGACGCTCGTACCCGGCGGCACAACCAGCGACTACAGCGCGTTTGCCGCGAAGACGGTCGCCTTCGTCGCACAGCAGCTGCACGCGGCCTATCCAAGGACGCCCGTCTATCTCGCGCTGGGCAACAACGACTCCGGCTGCAAAGACTATCGCGAGAGCGAGGACAGCGCCTACCTGCACGCGGATGCTAAGAGCTTCAGTGATGTTGTGCTGGACAAGCGCAACGCACGGCAGGTGCTCAAGAGCTTCTCCGCGCTGGGCGACTACCGCGTTGATCTACCCAGGCCATTCCAACATGCGCGGCTGCTGGTGATGCAGGACATGTTCGAGTCGAAGAAGTACTCGACCTGCGGCGGCGACGCGTCAGAGAAAGAAGCGAAGGCACAGATCGAGTGGCTGCGCGGCGAGCTGGCCGATGCCCGCGCGAAGCACGACCGCGTTTGGGTGATGGCGCATATTCCTCCCGGTGTGGATGCCTATTCCACCTTCACGAAAGCCATGAAGAGTACGGCTGGCAGCTGCCGGTACAACGAGCCAACTGAGTTCCTCGGCTCCGACCTGTTTGCCGACACGCTGCGCGACTACACCGACGTGATCAAGCTGGTCTTGCTCGGCCACACCCACATGGACGAGATGCGGCTGTACACCGCGAAGTCCGGCACAGGCATGATTCCCGGCAAGCTGGTGCCCTCCATCACCCCTGTGGATGGCAACAATCCGTCGTTCACCGTGGGCGCGGTCGACGCAGCGAAGGCGATGCTGGTGGACTACAGCGTGTACGCCGCGAGCAACCAGACCGGCATTGAAACCACGTGGCCGCTGGAGTACACCTACTCGGCAAGCTACGGCCAGCCGGACTACTCGGCCGCCTCGGTGGCCGCGCTGCTCAACGGTCTTCTCGCCGATCCGCAGAGCAAAACAGCACAGAGCCAGGCCTACGAGAGCCACTACTTCGTCAGCGGTCCCGGCGCGGGCATCAACCT
>JAJZFE010000272.1 GCA_021798655.1 Acidobacteriota bacterium
ATTTTGGCACGCTGGAGGACTTCAAGAAGCTGGCCTCGCTGGGGGTGAGCGTGAAGGGCAAGATCGTCATCGTGCGCTATGGCGAAAACTTTCGCGGAGTGAAGGTCTACATCGCGCAACAATATGGGGCCGCGGGCGTGCTGATTTACTCCGACCCGGCCGACGATGGCTATGTGAAAGGCGATATGTATCCGCGTGGGCCGTACCGCCCGGCAACCGGGGTGCAGCGCGGCAGCGTGCAGTTTCTGCCGATTTATCCGGGAGATCCGGAGACACCGGGTGTTGCGTCGACGCCGGACCTGCCGGACTCCGAGCGCATTATGGACCCAGCGAAGATGAACCAGCCGTCGATCCCGTCGAACCCGCTCTCGTATGAGGATGCGACGCCGATCCTACAGGCGCTGGATGGACCGGAGACGCCGCGCGCGTGGCAGGGCGGACTTCCCTTCACCTACCACCTGGGCGGGACCGGCGCAGTGAAGGTGCACATGAACCTGGTGCAGGACTACAAGCTGCGCACGATCTGGGATGTGGTGGGCACGATTGATGGCACGGACCCGGAGCAGAAGGAAGACTGGGTGGTGGCTGGAAATCATCGCGATGCGTGGGTTTATGGAGCGGTGGACCCGAACAGCGGCACGGCGGCGATGCTGGAGGCGGTGCATGGGCTGGGCGATCTGCTGAAGCAGGGATGGCGGCCGAAACGGCGGATCGTGATTGCGAGCTGGGACGCGGAGGAAGAGGGGCTGATGGGTTCAACCGAGTGGGCCGAGATGCACGCGAAGGAACTGGCGCATGCGGTGGCCTACTTCAATACTGACGTGGGCGTTGCGGGGCCGGACTTCGATGCGTCGGCAGTACCGTCGCTGAAGGAGTTTGTGCGCGATGTGACGCGCGCGGTGCCGAGTCCCAGGGGCGGCACGGTGTATGAGCAGTGGGAGGCGACGCAGCACTCGAACCCGCACCGCAAAGGTGGCGCAGTGAATGCTGAGACGTCTGCGAGCGATGGAGTTACGATAGGCGATCTTGGCTCGGGCTCGGACTTTACGCCGTTCATCCAGCACCTGGGCGTGCCTTCGACGGACATCGGATCGAGCGGACCGTATGGCGTGTATCACTCGACGTTTGACGACTTCACGTGGTTTACGAAGTTCGCGGACCCGACGTTTGCGTATGAACAGCAGCAGGCTCGCGTGTTCGGGTTGGAGATTCTGCACATGGCCGACGCGGATGTGCTGCCGTACGACTACAGGCTGTACGGCAAAGAGGTGGTGGGCTATGTGGCCGCGGCGCAGAAGCGTGCAGCCGAAGCGAAGATGAGCGTCGACTTCGGCGCGGCGACTGCTGCAGCGAACCGCTTTGCTGCGGCCGGTGAGAAGGTGTACAAGCTGCAATCCGCCAGCGTTGCGGGAGCGGAGGAAGCGAAGCTGAACACGGCGCTGCGCGATGCAGAGAGTGCGATGCTGAATGAGGCAGGACTGCCGCGACGCGCGTGGTACAAGCACCTGATCTATGCTCCGGGCGAGTACACGGGCTATGCGGCGGTGGTGATTCCGGGAGTCAACGAGGGCATTGATGCGGTCGACAACGCGCGGACGCAGGGACAACTCGATGCACTGGCGGCAGCGCTGGATCGGTCGGCGGTGATCCTGGAGGATGCGGCGAAGTAGATTACATTGCAGGATGCAAAGAGGGGGTGAGGCCGAACCCTCACCCCTTTTTCATTTGCAGCCTGCGATGTGGTTAGTGGCGCAGCGCCATCTGCTCGGTGACGATCTGCGTGAGGTCTGGCTTCTTGAGGCCGTGGACCTCTTCGTTGAATTTGTCCACCTTGCTGGACCAGTTCATGGAGCAGAACTTCGGGCCACACATGGAGCAGAAGGCCGACTCCTTGTAGTAGTCGTCGGGCAGGGTCTCGTCGTGCATGGAGCGCGCTGTTTCGGGATCGAGCGAGAGGGCAAACTGCTTGTCCCAGTCGAAGGTGTAGCGTGCGTGCGAGATGGCGTCGTCGCGGTCGCGGGCACCGGGGCGGTGACGCGCGATGTCAGCGGCGTGGGCGGCAATCTTGTAGGCGATGATGCCGTCCTTCACGTCCTTCTCGTTGGGCAGGCCGAGGTGCTCTTTCGGCGTGACGTAGCAGAGCATCGCCGCGCCGTGCCAGCCGATCATGGCTGCACCGATGGCAGAGGTGATGTGATCGTAGCCCGGAGCGATGTCGGTGACCAGCGGGCCGAGGACATAGAACGGGGCGCCGTCGCAGAGCTCGACTTCCTTGTCGACCTGCTCCTTGATCTTGTCCAGCGGCACATGGCCGGGGCCTTCGATCATGACCTGCACATCATCCTTCCAGGCCTGGCGGGTGAGTTCACCGAGGGTTTTGAGTTCGGCAAACTGGGCCTCGTCGGAGGCGTCCGCGACCGAGCCGGGGCGGAGGCCGTCGCCAAGCGAATAGCTGACGTCGTACTTGGCCATGAGCTTGGTGATGCGGTCGAAGTTTTCGTAGAGGAAGTTCTGCTTGTGGTGCGCGGTCATCCACTGCGCGAGGATGGCGCCGCCGCGGCTGACGATGCCGGTGATGCGCCTGGAGACGAGCGGAATGTACTGCACCAGCACGCCAGCGTGAATGGTGAAGTAGTCCACACCCTGCTGCGCCTGCTCCTCGATTACCTCAAGGTAGACATCGATATTGAGGTCTTCGACGCGCTTGACGCGGGCCAGTGCCTCGTAGATGGGCACGGTGCCGATGGGCACGGGGGAGTGGCGCAGGATGGCCTCGCGGATCATCGGGATGTCGCCGCCGGTGGAAAGATCCATGACCGTGTCGGCGCCGTAGTGGACGGCTGTATGGAGCTTGCGCAGCTCCTCGTCGACGTTGGACGAGAGCGCGGAGTTGCCGATGTTGGCGTTGATCTTGCAGAGCGACTCGACGCCAATGGCCATGGGCTCAAGCTCTGGATGGTTGATGTTGGCCGGGATAATCATCGTGCCTTTGGCGATCTCGGAGCGCACGAGTTCGGGAGAGATCTTCTCCTTGTGCGCGACAAAGGCCATCTCCTCGGTGATTTTACCGAGGCGGGCGAAGTGCATCTGGCTCATGTTCCAGTCGCCGGTGCGCGCTGCCTCTTCCTTGCGCTTGACGATCCAGTCCGCGCGCGGCGCGGGCACCGGGTAGCCGTTGCCGCGAGCGCTGGAGTTGCCGTTTGAATGGCCGTTACCGTTGGATTGGCCGTTGCCGTTCGAATGTCCGTTACCGTTTGTACTCATTTGTCGAATCTCTCCCGCTGGAGCGCGCGCGAATCTGTCAGTTGCGCGCACATCACCCACATATCCGATGAGTATACGCCGGGCTTGGTAAAGTGGTCAGTGTGAACGATGCAATCTCTACCACCTTATCGAATACACTTCCCCTCGGATTTCGCTGGTCCGCGGTAAAGGCAGGCATCAAGGCCAGCGGCAAGCCGGACGTGGCGCTGGCAGTCTGCGAGGGCGGGGCCGCGGCAGCCGCTATGTTTACCAGCAACCAGGTGGTCGCCGCTCCGGTGACGGTGGGGCGCAGGCATCTGGCGCTGACGGGTGGCCGCGTGTCGGCGGTACTGGTCAACGCGGGCAACGCGAACTGCGCGACGGGAGAGCCGGGG
>JAJZFE010000321.1 GCA_021798655.1 Acidobacteriota bacterium
TTTGGGCGGGGCTGATCTTCCAGTTCCACGGCAGGAGGTCGGCTAGGTCGGCTTGCTTTGTGCTGGCGATGCGGGTGAGGGCGTCAGCGAGCCAGGCTTGCGGGTCGATGTCGTTCATTTTGGCGGTTTATGCCGACCGTCGAACTATGCCGAGCGGGTTTGTTTTCCCCAGATTTCTCGCTGACCGGCGTTTGATCAACTCGGCATAGTTCGTTCTGTGCCTCCGCTTTCAACAGCGGAGAACAGGAAGATGGAACTTGAAGAGTACTTGGGCAGAAGCCGGCTGTACCGGCGTCTCAGAAGCGATCCGCACGGACAGCTCGTCGAGCGCTATGCCGCTCGTCTCGTCGAAGAGAGGCTTGTTCGGCTGGGCACTTGGCGATGCCTCAACGTCGTTGGCGGGCTCCTGAGTTGGATCGCGGGCCGTCGCTACAAGTTGGCCGATCTCGATGAGCAGATCGTTGAGCGGTACCTCCGGTATCGAGGTGGGAGGCAGTCTATCCAACCCGGCGACCGGGCCGCGCTCCGGCGATGGCTGTCGGTGCTGCGCGAGGGCGGCGCGATCGCGCCGGTGGTTCCGCCGCCTCTCACCCCGCACGATCGGATCTTCAAGGAGTTCGATTCCTACTTGCTGTCAGAACGTGGCTTGACCTCGAAGTCCATCGTCCGCCATCTCCCGATCATCCGCAGGTTCCTGCACGAGGTGTGCTCCGGCGGCGCCGGCGACCTGTGCAAGATCAGCCAAGGGGACGTGACCGGCTACATTGAGCGCCACGCCGAGGATTGGAGCCCGAGCACAGGCAAAGCGATGTGCTCGTCGCTGCGCGCCTTTCTCCGTTACCTCCACCATCGGGGGCTGAACCCGCGCGCGTTGGCGGATTGCGTTCCATCGATCCGACGGTGGAAGCTCGCGACTCTGCCGACCTATCTGTCTGCCGCTCAGGTGCAGAAGGCCCTCGACGGTTGCGACCGGGAGACGGTGATGGGGCGGCGGGACCACGCCATTCTGTTGTTGCTGGCCAGGCTCGGCCTGCGCGCCGACGAGGTCGCGACGCTCACGCTCGATGATATTGACTGGCGCGCCAGCGAGATGCTCGTTCGCGCCAAGGGCCGACAGCGAGCAAGGATGCCGATACCGCCAGACGTTGGCGCGGCCATCGTTGCATATCTGCGCAATGGCCGCCCAAAGTCGTCGTGCCGACGGTTGTTTGTCCGCACACTCGCGCCGCATGTCGGCTTTGCTTCCGGATGTGCGATCACCCAGATCGCCAGGACGGCTCTCGATCGCGTCGGAATCGAGGGTTGCGCACACCGCGGCGCCCATATCTTCCGACACAGTCTCGCCACCGAGCTCCTCCGATCCGGCGCGACCTTGTCGGAGATCGGACAGTTGCTGAGGCACGAGAGCCACGACACCACCCGGATTTACGCGAAGGTCGATATCGATGCGCTGAGAACATTGAGCCTGCCCTGGCCGGGAGGCGTGCAATGACCAATCTGCGTTCCGCGCTCGAGAAGTACCTGAGCATGCGCAAGGGGCTGGGATACAAGTACGAGCACCAGACCCGGCGGCTCGCTGACTTCGTCGCCTTCATGGAGAAGCGCGAGGCCAGGATCATCACGACGAAGCTCGCCCTGGAATGGGCGACACTGCCGCCCGATCGTCATGCATCCTGGGCTCTGCGGCTGAGCGACGTGCGCGGCTTCGCGCGTCATGTCGCCAACTTCGATCCGAGAACGGAGGCGCCGCCCGTCGGCATGCTACCGGGATGGAAGCGCGCCGAGCCCTATGTCTACAGCGACGCGGAGATCGATGCGCTGCTGACGGCGGCGCTGGCTCTGCCGCCGGAGGGCGGGCTGCGCCGATGGACCTATCACACACTATTCGGGCTGATCGCGGTGACGGGCATGCGTATATCCGAGGCGATGGGCCTGGAGCGTGATGACGTTGACCTCGACGTCGGCGTGCTGACGGTCCGACTGACCAAGTTCGGCAAGTCGCGCCTCGTGCCATTGCATCCGACGACCTGCGCCGCGCTGCGCAGCTACGCCGCGCGGCGAGACGCACATCTGGGATCACGCCGCAGTTCGACCTTCTTCGTTGCCGAGCAGGGAGGCCGCCTGCTGCACCAGTACGTTCATCGCGTCTTCTGGCGACTGTCCCGAGAGATCGGGCTGCGGCGCCCAGGTGATCATACCGGACCACGCGTGCACGACTTCCGTCATCACTTCGCCATCAGGACGCTGCTCGACTGGTATCGCGAAGGCAAGGACGTTCAGCAGCGACTCCCATTGCTCTCCACTTACCTTGGCCATGCCTGCGTGCGCGATACCTACTGGTATCTCTCGGCCTGCCCCGAGTTGATGGAAGAAGCCGCGCGGCGGCTGGATCGGCGATGGGAGGTGACGCCATGAAGCCCGCCTGCAATGTCGCCACCTTGATCGAGCGCTTCTTCACCGAGCGCCTCATGCGACAGCGTAATGTCAGCGCCAACACGATCGCCTCCTACAAGGACACGTTCCGGCTGCTGTTCATGTTCGCACAGGAGCGGTTGCGGACGTCCCCATCGGCCCTGACGCTCACCGATCTGGACGCAACGTTCATCGGCGCGTTCCTGACCGATCTCGAGACGAAGCGCGGCGCCAGCGCGAAGACGCGTAATCTGCGCCTGACCGCCATCCGCTCCTTCTTCAGGTTCGTATCCTTCGAGGAACCGGCACACAGTTTGCTGATCCAGCGTGTGCTCGCCATACCGAGCAAGCGCCACGACAAGCGACAGGTGCACTTCCTGACGCGCCCCGAGATCGAGGCGGTTCTCGCCGCGCCTGATCGAACGACATGGCTTGGCCGCCGCGATCACACCTTGCTGCTGCTCGCGGTCCAGACGGGCTTGCGCCTCTCCGAGCTGACTGGACTTGATCGGGATGCCGTCCACCTCGGGTCTGGCGCACACGTGCGATGCGTCGGCAAAGGGCGGAAGGAGAGGACCACTCCGCTGACCACACTCGCTCGGCGCGCGCTCCAGGTATGGCTCAAGGAACCGGTGCGGAAAGGAGCAACAGCATTGTTCCCCAACATGCACGGGGGCCGGCTCAGTGCCGACAGCGTCCAGTCGCTGCTGGGAAAGCATGTTCGTGTCGCCCACGAGAGTTGCACGTCTTTGAAGGCCAAGAGGGTGTCGCCGCACGTGCTGAGGCACAGCGCTGCGATGGAACTGCTGCAAGCCGGCGTCGACTGCTCCGTGATCGCGCTGTGGCTCGGGCATGAATCGGTCGAGACGACGCAGACCTACCTGCACGCCCACCTCGCCCTCAAGGAGGCAGCTCTGGCGAAGCTCACACCGTACGAGCCCGGCAAGCCAACCCGCTTCCAGCCAAATGACCGCCTGCTCGCCTTCCTGGAGGCACTCTGAGCTGTCGGACTATGCCGAATGGAACCGAGGCCGCTGTATACGCGATGGCCGATGCCAGCGTCACTACGACGCGCCATACCGGACCCGCTCGGCATAGTTCGACGGTCGGCATAAACCGCCCTATGCCGCGCGCGGCATAGGGCGGTGACGATGAGTGTGTACATGAGGGCGGCGCGCTCGG
>JAJZFE010000041.1 GCA_021798655.1 Acidobacteriota bacterium
CATCTCCAGCCCCACCACCGCCGTCGACAGATTGCCGTTGCGCGGGCCGGAGCCGTGCGTGCCCGTCGCACACGCGCCGATCACCGAGATGTGCGGCAGCGACGCGAGATTGTGCAGCGCATAACCCTGTGCATCGAGCCACGGCGAAAGCTGCCCATACGTCACGCCTGCGCCCACCGTCACCGTGCTCGCGACCTTGTCCACGTTCATGCTGTCGAGCGCCTTCAGCGAGATCTGCGCTGCATCGCTATCCGCAATGCCGTTGAACGAATGCCGCGAACCGAGCGCGCGCAGCTTTGCGTGGCCCTGCACCATCTGCTGCACGTCGGCCACCGTCTTCGGCTGCAGCAGCTCCTTCGCGTGGAAGGTGTAGTTGCCCGCCCAGTTGGTGCGCGGCTCCGCGACAACCGCGTTGCTCTGCGCAAATGCGTGATCCCCCATGAGTCCTGTTGCCAACAGCGCACCCGTGCTCTTCAAGAATTCCCTCTTGTTCATCGTAGCTCCTGCGACAGCGCGCATCGCCGCAGCGCAGTCGCAGAAGTGTAAACGATGTGCACGCGCGGATGCTGCGCTGCTGGCAGAATGGAGACATGGCCTCTGCAAAAGAGTTGCACGACCTCGCTGCCCAGCCGCGCTGCACCTGGGCCTGGAACGAACGCAAACCTGATCCGATGATGCGCAACTACCACGACACCGAGTGGGGCGTGCCGGTGCGCGACAGCCGCGCGCTGTGGGAGTTGCTGATGCTCGAAGGCTTTCAGGCCGGGCTCTCGTGGGCCATCATCCTGCGCAAACGCGAGGCGTTTCGCAAGGCGTTCAAGGGCTTCGACCCGAAGAAGGTCGCGCGCTTCAACGAAGCCGACATCGCTCGCCTGATGCAGGACGAAGGCATCGTCCGCGCACGCGCCAAGATCGATGCCACCATCGCCGGCGCAAAGATTTACCTCGCCATGGAGGCCGCCGGCGAGGACTTCGCCGCGTATGTCTGGAGCTTCACCCACGGCAAAGTGGTACACGACTCGTGGCAGCAGGACGCCGGCCCCATTCCTGCGAGCACACCGCTCTCCGAGCGCATCTCCAGAGACCTGAAGAGACGCGGCTTCAAGTTCGTCGGGCCGGTCATCGTGTACTCGTGGCTGCAGGCCGCGGGCATCGTGAACGACCATGCGACAACGTGCTTCCGGCGCAAAGCCGTACAGCACGCCGCAGCGTCACAGCGCTAGAGCATTTTCCCCGCAGGTGTAATCCAGCGGATTGAGATTCATGGGCGTTTTCCCCAATGAAAACGCCACTGGACAATCGTAATGGGATACCCATCAGCGGGGAAAATGCGCTAGATGCCGAGGTACGGATTTGGTGTGCCCGGCGTGCCCACCGGCGGCGCTGGAGGATTCTCCGGCCGCGGCGGCAGCACTGCGCGCGCCGCGTCGATGCCAGGATCGGGAATCTTACCGCCGCGCAGGCCCGCAAGTATCTGCGTCTGGAACTCGCCTGCTGCACCGGGGCTGTTGGGCAGAAACAGCGTGTTCGTGCCGCCGCGCGTGCCGATGTCTCGCAGCGTGTCAAAGTATTGCGTCAGCAGCACCAGTGCCATCACGTCTTCGGCGCTCGCGCCCGGGACGCCCTGCTGAAAGTGCTCGATCGACGCAGAGAGACCGTCGATGATCGCCTGCCGCTCGGCCGCAATGCCCTTGCCCTGCAGCGCCTTCGATTCGGCCTCCGCTTCGGCCTGCTTCACCTTCAGAATCTTTTCGGCCTCGCCACGCGCCTGCGCCGCCACCTGCGCCCGCTGCGCTGCGTTGATGTCGTTCATCGCGGCCTTCACCTTCACGTCCGGGATGATGTCCGTCACCAGCGCCGTCAGAATGTTGAAGCCGAAGTTCGACATGATCTGGTCGAGTTCGACCTTCACCGCGACCGAAATTCCCGACTGCTGCTCGAACGTCTCATCCAGGCTCAGCTTGGGCACATGCCCGAGGATGGAGTTGAAGACGAAGCTTTCAATCTGTTTTTGCGGCGCGGAGAGCTTGTAGAACGCGTCGGCGATCTTGTCGTCCAGCACCTGGTACTGCACGCTCACCGGAATCTGCACGAACACGTTGTCGCGCGTCTTGGTTTCGACGGAGAACTGTGCCTGCTTCACCTGCAGATCGACGAAGTACACGCGCTCGGCGAACGGAATCAGAAAGTGCAGACCCGGCCGCGTGATGCGGTCGAACTTGCCGAACTTCTCCACCACGCCGGCCGTTGCTGTGCGCACGGTGTAATACGTCTTTGCCACGAGAATGAGTACAAACAGGCCAGCGACGAAAACCAGAATCAGAAAGGGCGCAACCATAGTGCCTCCGCGTACCAGCTAAGCATATACCCCGCGCCTGGGGGCTTCTTAAAACGAAACGGCTGCGACCGGGATCGCAGCCGCCGGGCTAACGTGATGAACTACACAAACCGCACGCGCAGCGCCACTCCGATGTCGGCCGTCGCAGGCTTTACGCCCAGCATCGTTACGCGCAGGCCGCTCCCGTCGTGGACGAACTTCAGCGCCTCTTCCTGCCCCAGCATCCGCACATCCACGGCCTTCTGCGGCTTCTGCGCGCCGTCCAGCGCGAGCGACGGAATCGTAATCTCGCCACTCTCCGGCCAGCCCATCACCATCGCGTAGAGCGTCTCGCCCTTCGTCGTGAAGCGCACATCGCTCGCCGTCAGGTCAGGCTTCTTGCCCTCGTTCGGATCGAACTCCTTGCCGTTGGGTTTGATGACCACCTTCGTCGAAGGTCCTTCGCCGAAGATCTTCCACGGCCGCGTCGCGTAGATGGCCTCGCCGTTCACCTGCGTCCATGCGGTGATGCCCGCCAGCACCTTCAACTCCTCCGCGTCCGGTTCGCCCGACGCTGGCAGAGGAATATTCAGCAGCAGGTTGCCGTTCTTGCTCACGATGTCCACGAGCATGTCGATCACCTTCTTCGGCGACTTGTACTTCTCGCCTACCTTGTAGTGCCACTGGCCGATGCACGTGTCCGTCTGCCAGGGGTTCGGATCGATCTCGCCAAGCACGCTGCGCTCGTGGTCCAGCGTGCAGCTGTGACCGTCGATGCAGTCGGTCAAGGTCTTGCTGAAGTACACCGTGCCCGGCTGCCCGTGCGGCGTCAGCGGGCCCACGTTGTACAGCTCCGCCACCGTGCCCACGCCGTACTGGTCGAACGGAATGCCGCCGTCGGTGTACAGCAGGTCGGGCTGGTGCTGGTCGATCAGATCCTTCACGCGGTTGAAGTATTGCTGCTTCCACCAGTCCGGCGCCTTGTCGCGGCCCATCGGGTCATCCTTGATCGACTGTGCAAAGCCCGCCGGCTCCTTCGAGTAGTCGTGATACAGATCGGCGAACGCCAGGTTCTGCCCGTCATACGGCACGCCTGCGTACGCGCCCTTCGTGTCCGCCAGGTGCGCCGGCGCAAGCCACTCAAAGCTGTTGGACAGATGCTCACTCACGCCGAAGCGCAGCCCACGTTTGCGCGCCGCCGCCGCCCACGTGCCCACGATGTCCTTCTTCGGCCCCGACGCCACCGCGTTCCATCGCGGCTGG
>JAJZFE010000206.1 GCA_021798655.1 Acidobacteriota bacterium
AAGCTGGTGCCGCTGATCCGCTACCATACATACAGGCAGGGTGAAGTTTTTTTCGAGAACCAGCGAGAGAAAGAGAAGTAGCTGCGAAGGGTAGTACGAGATTAAGCGTCTGGGACATGACGCAGGAGACGAAGGACCTATGAAGCGATCTGGATTGAAGTTGGGCAACATTCTGGCTGTAGCGCTACTGGCAGTACTGGTGATGGGACAGACCTTGCGTGCGATGGCGCAGGACAAGCCGGCCAGCGTTCATGGCCATGTGAACAATGCGATTGGGGCACCGCTGACGCGGGGTGAAGTTCGGCTGACGACGGACCGGACGTCCGATCCGAAGAACCGCAAGTATGCGTACACCTTCCCGATCTCGGCGACGGGCGACTATACCGGCACCGGGATTGCCCCGAACAACTATGTGGCGATCGTGTTTGTCGAAGACAAGAGCCTGGATTTTGTTGAGAGCGTGGTGTTTGCGGCGGGTGAAGACAAGACGTTGAATTTCGATATGTCGCGCAAGGAATATATCGACAAGATGACGCCGGAAGAGAAGAAGCAGTTGGAAGAGTTCCGTAAGAAGAACGCTGAGGTGATGGCGGCGAACTCGAAGATTGCGAACCTGAATGCATTGTTGCAGCAAGCGCGCGCCGATAATAAGTCGGGTAATTATGCCTCGGCGATTACGGCGATGCAGCAGGCGACGACGACGAAGCCGGACGAGGCGATTCTGTGGATTGCGCTAGCCGATGGGCAGTTGGGTTCTGCGGATACCGATGCGAAGGCGGCGAAGGCGGCAGGTAAGCCTGCGAACGATCCGGCGATTGTGCAGAAGTACACGGATGCGGCGGCCTCGTACAAGAAGGCTGCGGATCTGAATGCAGCGGCGAAGAAGCCTAGCCCAGAGACGGCGGGAGTTGCGTATAGCCAGTTGGGTCAGGCTCTGATCAAGGAAGGCGACGTGAAGGGTGCGGCGGATGCGTATGATGCGGCTGCGAAAGCTCTGCCGACCAGCGCGGGGACGTACTACTACAACGAGGCTGCGACGTTCTACAACATGGGCCAGATGGATGGGGCAGCAGCTGCGGCGGACAAGGCGATTGCTGCCGATCCGAAGCGTGCGGACGCTTACTACATCAAGGGTCAGGCGTTGATTCCGAAGGCTACGGTTGATCCGAAGACGCAGAAGATCACGGCTCCTCCGGGATGCGTGGAGGCTTACCAGAGCTATCTGGAGCTGGTTCCGACCGGTCCGCGTGCGGAAGAGGTGAAGGCCATTCTGAGCGGTATTGGCGCGAAGGTGGAATCGACCTACAAGGCTGGCAAGAAGAAGTAGGTCAACAGAAGTGGACGTGGATGAAGCCCCGGGCGATGCAGCCCGGGGCTTTATTTTGTATTTTCCTGTGGTGCAGGTGAAGGGGTGTGAGATGGATAAGACGCCGTTGGTGGTGTTGGATTTTGATGCTGCGTTGGCGATGGTACTGGGTCATGCGGGCACGGTAGGGGGCGGTGGCGTGGAGCGGTTGCCGCTGCAGGCGTGTCGTGGGCGGGTGCTGGCAGAGGCGGTTCGGGCCGACCGGGATCAGCCAGCGTTCGACCGCTCGACGCGAGATGGGTTTGCGGTACGGGCGGAGGATGCGGGTGGGAGTAGGACGTTGCGGGCGTTGGGGCAGGTGCGGGCGGGCGAGACCTGGCTGGGTGGGGTGGTGGAACGGGGGTGCGCGGTCGAGATTATGACTGGTGCGGCGGTTCCGGCAGGGGCGGATGCGGTGGTGATGGTAGAGCATGTGGAGCGGGAGGCGAATGGGGTTCGGTTGGCGGGGGGGCGGGCGGTGAAGGCGGGAGAGAATGTGGTGCCGCGTGGAGCGGAGGCCAGAGCGGGAGATACGGTGCTGGATAGGGGTAGCGTGATGGGGGCGGCGGAGATTGCGCTGGCGGCGGGGTGTGGGTGTGCGGAGTTGGTGGTGTTTGTGCGTCCGCGGGTGGCGATTGTGGCGACGGGCGATGAGTTGGTGGAGTTGGACAGAGCGGGTGCGGTGCTGGGTGCGGGACAGATATGGAATTCAAACAGCTACGGGATTGCGGCGATGGTGGAGGAGGCTGGCGGAGTAGCGATGCGGATGCCGGTAGCTGCGGATCGCAAGGAGGCGCTGGAGGCGATTGTGCGGGAGGCCAGGGAGGCCGAGTTGCTGGTACTGTCGGGGGGCGTATCGATGGGGGAGTATGACCTGGTGGAGGAAGTGTTGACGGAGATGGGGGCGGAGTTTTTCTTTACGGGAGTGAAGATGCAGCCGGGGAAGCCGGTGGTGTTTGGGCGGTTGCCAGCACGAGGTGGTGCGAAGCAACAGTACTTTTTGGGGTTGCCGGGGAATCCGGTTTCGACGCAGGTGACGTTCCGATGCTTTGGTGTACCGCTGGTGCGGGCGATGGGTGGTGCAGGAGCGAGTGGTCCGCGGTTTCTGCAAGCGACGATGGGCGAGGCGGTGGCGGGTAGAGCAGGTGTGATGCGGGTGCTTCCAGCGCAGGTGCGGTATGACCGGATGCGGCCGGCGGTGACGCTGGTGAAGTGGCAGGGATCGGGGGATATGGGGGCGAATGCGCGAGCAAACTGCTATGCAGTGCTGCCGCCGGAGGTGGAGCAGTTTGAAGTGGGAGATGTGATTACAGTGATGATTCGATAGGATGGCGAGATGAGCGAGATACCGGTTGAGAAGCTATCGCATTATGACGAGGCGGGGCAGGCGCACATGGTGGATGTGAGCGCGAAGGCGGAGACGCGGCGGGAAGCGGTGGCGGCGGCGTTTGTAGAGTTGAGCGAGGCGGTGCTGGCGGCGTTGCCGCAGAATCCCAAAGGGAACCCGCTGGAGGTGGCACGGTTTGCGGGGATGCAGGCGGCGAAGAAGACTTCGGAGCTGATCCCGATGTGTCATCCGCTGGCGCTGAGTTTTGTGGATGTGCAGGCGACGGTAGTGGCGGGGGGTGTGGCGATTGAAGCGACGGCGGCGACGGTGGCGGGGACAGGGGTAGAGATGGAGGCGATGGTGGCGGCCTCGGTGGCGGCGTTGACGGTCTATGACATGACCAAGGCGCTGGATAAGGGGATTCGGATCCGTGAGGTGGTGCTGCTGCGGAAGAGCGGGGGGAAGAGTGGGGAGTATCGGAGGGACAGAGCGTAGACGTCGGAGTGGAGTGGGTTAGATCGCGGTGGCGAGGGTTACGGCGAAGCGGTGTTGGGGGTCTTGCCAGGTGTGGGTAGGGGTGAAGCTGGCGGGGCTGAGGAGATGGGTGATGGCGGTGGCGGTGAATTTGTAACTGTTTTCGGTGTGAATGGTTTCGCCTGGGACGAGGTGCAGGGTGAGGGTGGGGCCGGTGGAGTTGGCGGGGATGACCACGGTCTGATGGGTGAGGGATTCGAGGTGCATTTCGATGCGGGAGTGGGTGGGGTTCCAGCGGGCCTGGTGACGGAAGTTGGCGAGGCGGAAGTTGGCTCCAAGGTCGCGGTTGAGGCGGGTGAGGAGATTGAGATTGAAGGCGGCGGTGGTGCCGGCGTTGTCGTC
>JAJZFE010000509.1 GCA_021798655.1 Acidobacteriota bacterium
AGTTGTTAGGAATCGCCTGCCGGCTTACGTTCTTGCCCACGAGCACGCCGCTGTATGGGTTATAGAGTTGGTTCGAGGCGCTGATCGCGAGCAGCGCAGAGAAGTCGCCCCCGCGTTCGGCAGCCGTCGGCACGCTCTCGATCACCGTCGCCGGCGATTTGCCCGAGTAGCCCTCAAGCGCATAGAAGAAGAACAGCTTGTCCCTGCCATCGAAGACGTGCGGAATGCGTACCGGGCCGCCGAGTGTGCCACCGTACTGGTTGAAGTGTACAGACGACTGCAGCTTGCCTGCGGGCTGGAAGAACGGGTTCGCCGTCAGCGGCCGCGAGCCCGCGTAGTACTCCGAGAGGCTGCCGTGGTACTGGTTCGTGCCGCCCTTCGTGTTCACGTTGAAGATGCCGCCGGACGTGTCACCCATCGCCGCGTTGGCAGAAAACTCGTCGATGCTGATCGACTCCACTGAGTCCAGCTGTGGACTGTAGCCCGCGATGCGGCCGCCGTCTTCCATGTTCGGCTGGCCGTTCAGCAGAATCTCGTTCGACTGCGAGTTGCCGCCAGCGATCGAGAAGTCGCTGCCGGTGCCATTGTCAAAGGGCCGCACCTGCGAGGCCGAGTGCTTGCCCTTGGCCACGGCGCCGTACATGATGTGGCCGAAGCCGATCGGCGACCGCCCGTTGCTTGGCAGGTCTTCCACCTCTTCGGCCGTCAGCACCTGGCCCGTCGTTGCTGTGGCGATATCTACCAGCGGCGTCGCACCCTCTACCGTCACGTTCTGGTCCGCTGCGCCGACCTGCATCTTCACGTTCTCGGTCAGCGTCTGTTGCGTCTGCAGCACGAGGCCGGCGTGGGTGTAGTTGCGGAAGCCCGGCGCCACAATCTGCACGGTGTACGTGCCGGGAACAAGATACGGCGCGGTGTAGTCGCCTACCTTATTGCTGAGCAGTTGGGAGACGGCCCCGGTGTCCGTGTCGGTTACGGTGACTTGAGCGCCGGAGATGCTGGCGCCGGTCGGGTCGGTGACGTGTCCTGTCAGGGTGGCGCGCACCACCTGTGCGGACGCGATGCCCCCGCTGAGCAGAAGTGCTGTGGCTGCGATGCGTAAAACCTTCATGGGTACTCCCTCGTGTGTTTCCACGTTGATAGCTGTGCGGATTGCTCCGCATCCCGCGTGGCCTGACTACGGGTGCGAACCTCGCCGCTGGAGGTCTGTGAAAGCCAGACTGGCGTTCATCGACCTTCTAGTTAGCGATAACTTTCATCCGCAGCAAAATGACATGGCAAGGGACCGCGCATCTACTCCCCCGGGCTGCTGACATGCTTCCTCTGCAGCCTGGGACGCGATTCTCTCTGCTGCAGAGATGGCGGCTCTTTCCATGCGCGGAAAACGGTATCCACCCGTAAGAGGCATGTCAAGGGAAAGTAGCAATTGTTGGAAGTTAAATGTCAGAACCGGTATCTAGTTTCAGTTTTGTTCCATCTGCGCGCACTTCCACCGCCCGAGACCCCGTCGCGCTCCCCGTCCAGACCATTCTGCCGACCTCGCGTACACATGCAATTCCAGCCGTCGGAACGGGTGCTAAGGCGTCGTCTCCAGCTTGCGGGCCACTGCCGCCGCCGCGTCCAGCACCGCTTGCCGAATCTGCTCCTCGCGCTGCGGCGTCATCCGCACCAGTGGTGTGGACAGGCTCAGCGCCGCGCTCACCCGTTCCCCCGCCGGGCAGATCGCCGCACCGATGCAGTAGCCCCCCAACATGCTCTCCTCGCGGTCGTAGCTCACGCCGCTGCTGCGGATCAGCTCGAACTCCTCAAAGAGAATATTGCGGTCGGTAATGGTCTTCTCGGTGCGCCGCGACAGCCCATACACCTCCAGAATCTGGTCGGCCATGCGTCGCTCCTGGAAGGCTGTGATGGCCTTGCCCATCGCGCTGCAGTGTGGCGGAAGCACGCGGCCCACGCGGTTGGACACGCGAATCTCATGGAAGGTCTCCACTGAATCCAGCACATGGATGCGGTCTTCGTAGAGACAGCCGAGGCTTGCTGTTTCGTTGAACCGGCTGGCCAGCCGCTCGATGTCCGGCCGCGCGATCTCGCGCAGCGCATTGGCCCGGTCGACCAGCCAGCCGAACAGGAGCTTCGGCGCCAGCTGGTAGGTTCCATCCACCTGCTGCTCCAGGTAACGGTGTCGCTCCAGCGTCTGCAGCACGCGAAACACGGTCGACTCGGGCAGCTTCGTCTGCCGGCTAATCTCCTTCAGCCCCAGCATCGTCTTGCCGTCAAAGCAGTCCAGCACGTCCAGGCTGCGGCCGATCGAGCGCAGGTAGTACTGCTCTTCCTTGCCCTCGCCTGCCACGATCTCTTTGCCCGCGCTCATCGCCCACTTGGGGATGCGGCGGCGAATCGTCGCCTCTTTTTTGCCGTCTTCGTTCTTCGCCGTCGCCGACTTTACTCTCGTCATCAAGCCCTCTTTAGCACTGCAGTCGCCTGATTCTATCCCCGGATAGCACTCCTCGGGGTCATCAGGTGACATAATTTTCATTTTCTGTCTCATTCCTCGCAATCCCCTCATCCCGGTGCAGAGAGTCGCATGAAATTTCCGCATAGCGGTCTGTTCGTTGGCGGGCGTGTCTACCCCGTGCTCGCTCGGTGGCCATTGACAAACCCCTGTAACTCGGCCATCCTTAGTAGTAGATGGTTCTCAATCGCACCCTCGCGTGTACCTGTTCCTGCAGCTGTTGCTGTCAGGCGTGTCGCTGTGGGTGCGCGTGTTGTCGATAGGCTTGTAGGCCGGTCCAACCCGTAAAAATGCACCCACTCTCCGTACCGGAGCAGTGGGTTTTCTTCTGCTTCGCACACCCTCCACAACTCCACAAGGGATCTCTCCATCGCATGAGCACACTTGCCTACACCGCACCAGCCGCCGCCGCTCTGACTCCGGCGCGCATCTCGCACCTCAAGCTGCTGGAGGCCGAGAGCCTGCACATCTTCCGCGAAGTCGCCGCCGAGTTTCAGAAGCCCGTGATGCTTTACTCCATCGGCAAGGACTCGTCGGTGATGTTGCGCCTGGCGCAGAAGGCGTTCTTCCCTGGCAACATCCCGTTTCCGCTGCTGCATATCGACACGGGCTACAAGTTCCACGAGATGCTTACCTTTCGCGACAACCTCGCGCGCGAGCTCAATCTCGACCTCCGTGTCTGGCGCAACGAGGCCGCCATCGCCGACGGTGCCAACCCTGTCGCGCTGGGCACGCAGCGCTGCTGCGCTCTGCTGAAGACGCAGGCACTGCTCGACGGCCTGCGCGACGGTGGCTACGATGCGGCCTTTGGCGGTGCGCGTCGCGATGAAGAAAAGTCGCGCGCGAAGGAGCGCATCTTCTCCTTCCGCGACAAGGCCGGCCAGTGGGACCCCAAGAACCAGCGCCCCGAGGTCTGGAACCTCTACAACGCGCGCATCTCGCCCGGCGAGAGCATTCGCGTTTTCCCGCTCAGCAACTGGACCGAGCTCGACATCTGGCACTACATCCTGCTGGAGAACATCCCC
>JAJZFE010000106.1 GCA_021798655.1 Acidobacteriota bacterium
GCTCGCGTTTGTTGCACGCGTGGGCCGTATCGCGGAAGTAGGGGCACCGGGTGCGCTGCAACAGGTTGCCGCCCGTCGTCGCCATGTTCCGCAGCTGCGGCGACGCGCCCGACAGCAGCGCCTCTGACAGCACTGCGTAATCGCGCTTCACCGTCGCATCGTTCGCCACATCGCTATTCCTCGTAAGCGCGCCAATCTTCAGCCCGCCCTCGGGCGTAGCTTCGATCTTGTCCAGCGGCAGGCCGTTGATGTCCACCACGCTCTTCGGCCGCTCCACGTTCAACTTCATCAGGTCGATCAGCGTTGTGCCGCCGGCCACAAACCGCGCCGCAGCCACGGCGCTCGTCGGTCCACTGCCCGATACCACTGCCTGCTCCAGCGTTGCCGCGCGGCTGTATTTGAATGCTTCCATCGGATCATCTCCGTCTGCGTAGGTTACGTTTCGTCGTGTGAATCGGGTTACGCCGTGCGCCGCGCCTGCTGCACCGCAGCCACAATGTTTGGGTACGTGCCGCAGCGACAGATGTTGCCGTACATCGCGTGCTTCACGTCGTCGTCGCTCGGCCCCACCGGCTCCTTCAGCACAGCGACCGCCGACATGATCTGCCCGGACGTGCAGTAGCCACACTGGTAGGCATCGTGCTCCACAAACGCCGCCTGCACCGGATGCAGGTGCCCCGGCTGCCCGATCCCTTCAATCGTTGTGATCGCATCGCCCTCATGCATCAGCGCCAGCGACAGGCACGAGTTCACCCGTCGCCCGTTCACATGCACCGTGCACGCGCCGCACTGGCCGTGATCGCAGCCCTTCTTCGTGCCGGGAAGGTCGAGATTCTCGCGCAGGCAATCCAGCAGCGTCGTCCGCGGATCAAGCCTCATCGCGTGCGTTTGCCCGTTTACCTTCAGCGTCACTGCAACGGTGCCCTCGGCAGCAGCAGGCAGCGCGGCAGCATCGTCCGCCGTAATTGCAGGAGCAGCCGCCAGCAGCGGAGTCGCCGTCACCGCCAGGCCTGCCGCACCAAGGTTAGTCAGGAAGGATCGCCGGCTCAGTCTGCCGCCTGCTGCTGGTTCGCGCGTGTCGGCCAGTGTGGAATCGTCGGAAAGCTGCGTGGGGGGAGTCGTGTCAGCCATGCTCAAAGTATGCACCCGTTCACTGTGCGACGCCAACCGAAGCCAATCGACGGGATCGAAACGCATACTTTCGTTTTCGTCACACCAAATCCGTCGCGCTCAATGCCTCTCTGTCATCGCATCCAGCGCCAGGTTCAGCTCCAGCACATTCACTCGCGCCTCGCCCAGCAGCCCCAGTTGCCGCTGTGTCGTGTGTTCCCGTACCAGCTCCTCCACCACAGGTACAGGCAGGGCTCTCTTCGTCGCAACCCGCGGCACCTGATACAGAGCCGCTGCGGGCGAGATGTCCGGATCAAGCCCCGACGCCGACGCCGTCACCAGGTCCACCGGCACAGGCGCGCCGTTTCCCTCTGCGACCACGCTGGCCTGCGTGCGGTCGATCAACCCCTTGCTCGTCGGCGCTAGGTTCGACCCCGACGAAGC
Organism: Acidobacteriota bacterium; assembly: GCA_021798655.1. Next base: position 1,555 of record JAJZFE010000106.1, read on the forward strand.
TGTCGCGTCGTACCCTGCGCCGGCGTTGGAGAGACGGCTGTGGAAGTAGCGTGGCCCGGTGAAGGCCTGCCCGATCAGCGCAGACCCAATCACTGAACCATCGCGGCGCAGCAGCGATCCCTCCGCCTGCCTCGGAAACAGCATCCTCGCCATACCAGTGACCGCCAAAGGATAGACCAGGCCCAACAAAACGGCTGTCATCAACGTGTACAGAATCGCAATCGTAATCTGCTTCTTCATACGTCCTTCTTTCTCCTACGCCAGCCCGACCGCAGTAATCAGCATGTCAATCAGCTTGATGCCGACAAACGGAACGAGGACGCCGCCAAGTCCGTACACCAGCAGGTTGCGCTGCAGCAGTGCCGCCGCCGACATCGGTCGATACGCCACCCCGCGCAGTGCCAGCGGGATCAGCCCCACAATAATCAGCGCGTTGAAGATCACCGCCGACAGCACCGCCGACTCTGCATTGTGCAGGTGCATGATGTTCAACGCATTCAACACTGGAAACACTCCCGCAAACATCGCCGGGATGATCGCAAAGTACTTCGCAATGTCGTTCGAGATGGAGAACGTCGTCAGCGCGCCGCGCGTCATCAGCAACTGCTTGCCGATCGCGACAATCTCGATCAGCTTCGTCGGATTGCTGTCCAGATCGACCATGTTGCCGGCCTCCTTGGCTGCCTGCGTGCCGCTGTTCATGGCTACGCCGACATCGGCCTGCGCCAGCGCGGGCGCGTCGTTCGTGCCGTCCCCGGTCATCGCCACCAGCTTGCCTTCGGCCTGCTCGCGCTTGATCAGGTCCATCTTGTCCTTCGGCTTGGCTTCGGCCAGAAAGTCATCCACGCCGGCCTCTCGCGCAATCGCTGCAGCCGTCAACGGGTTGTCGCCGGTAATCATCACCGTGCGGATGCCCATCGCGCGCAGCTGCTCGAAGCGTTCTTTCATGCCGCCCTTCACAATGTCTTTCAGGTGGATCACGCCCAATGCGCGGCCATTCTCTGCGACTACCAGCGGTGTGCCGCCGCTGCGCGCCACGCGCTCCACGGCATCGCGCACCTCGGCTGGCAGCTTCGAGCCGTGCTCTTCCAGGTACCGTGCAATCGCGTCCACGGCGCCTTTGCGAATGCTGCGCCCGTCCACCTCGATGCCGCTCATCCGCGTCGTCGCGGAGAAGGCGATAAACTCCGCGTTCAACTTGCCCAGCTCACGCCCCCGCAGGCCGAACTGCTCCTTCGCCAGCACCACAATCGACCGGCCCTCCGGCGTCTCGTCCGATAGCGACGAAAGCTGCGCCGCGTCTGCAAGCTGCGCTCCGCTCACACCCGGAGCTGCGATGAACTCGGAAGCCTGCCGATTGCCGATCGTGATCGTGCCGGTCTTGTCCAGCAACAATGTATTCACATCGCCGGCCGCCTCCACTGCTCGACCCGATGTAGCCAGCACGTTGTGCTGTACCAGCCTGTCCATGCCCGCGATGCCGATGGCCGACAGCAGTCCGCCGATCGTCGTTGGAATCAAACACACCAGCAGCGAGATCAGCACGAAGATCGTCTGCGGCGCGCCGGAGTACATCGCGAACGGCTGCAACGTCACCACCGCCAGCAGAAAGATGATCGTCAGCCCGGCCAGCAAAATGTTCAGCGCAATCTCGTTCGGCGTCTTCTGCCGCTCTGCGCCTTCCACCAGCGCGATCATGCGATCCAGAAATGTCTCGCCGGGGTTGGACGTGATGCGTACCGTGATCGCATCGCTCAGCACGCGCGTGCCACCCGTCACTGCCGACCGGTCGCCGCCCGCCTCGCGAATCACCGGCGCAGACTCGCCCGTAATCGCTGACTCATCCACCGACGCTACGCCTTCGATGATCTCGCCGTCGCCGGGAATCATCTGGCCTGCCACCACGCGCACGCGGTCATCCACCCGCAGCTGCGAACTCGGCACTTCCTCGAGCTCGCCGGACTTGCTCACGCGATG
>JAJZFE010000262.1 GCA_021798655.1 Acidobacteriota bacterium
ATAAGCGCACTTATGTTGTGTTGAGGATTATGTTGTGTAGCGGATGCGAGGGTGCGTATTTAGTGGGTCTGCTGATGCTGAACACAACATAACGAAGCACGGTTGGTGATACTGGGCGGATTCATTCACCCAAGGAGACCAGCATGTTCCAGCAGTTATTTAAGCGAGGCGCCGCCGTGGCCCGCCACCACTCTTCACCTTTTGCAACCGAGCGTCGGTTCTATCTGCAGCAGATGATGGACGAAGGTCGATCACTGAAGACGCTACGAGACGTTGCTCAGTTGCTTCTCGCTATCGCACACCATCTTGGCCTGGACCTGCCAGAGATCACCCCGGTGGATATAGAAGGTGCCGCAGCAGCATGGGCGAAGACCACGCAACGCTCTGCAAGATGCCGTCATGTCGGCGAGCGGATGTTTGTGTATCACGCGAGCGGTTTGCTTCGCATGTTGGGGAGGTTACGAGAGTCGCGTGCCGAAGTCGCCTATGCCGCACAGCTCGGGGCCTTTCTTCATTTTCAGAGGCATGAACGGTGTCTTTCGCCAAGCACTCTTCATCACTACGAGATGTGCGTCGGGGAGTTCCTGAACTGGATTGGCCGAGAGGGCAAGCCGCTGGAAGAGGTTAACTTCGAAGATATCTCCAGGTACCTCCAGTCGTTGGCGCAACGCAAGTTGAAGCGGACCAGTATCGCTCTTCACGTCGCCAAGCTGCGCAACTTCTTTCGCTACGCCGAGTCGAAGCATTGGTGCCGGGCCGGTCTCGCGGCACTCGATGCGCCTCGCATTTATCGGCTGGAGAGTCTTCCGCGAGGTCCGGCGTGGAGCGACGTGCAACGACTGCTTGCAGCCTGTGCAGGCAACACACCGAGTGAGATCAGGGATCACGCCATGCTTTTGATCCTTGCCGTGTACGGCGTCCGCAGCGGCGAGGTGCGCCATCTCCGTCTTGAGGACATCGACTGGGAGCGCGAGATTGTCCGCATTCGGCGTCCGAAGCAGCGCAAGAGTCAGCATTACCCGCTCGTTCGTGAAGTCGGGGCAGCGATTCTTCTATATCTCCGCGAGGTGCGACCGAAGTGCAAGCTGCGAGAGATCTTTCTGACGTGCGTCCAACCGTATCGCCCCCTCACCGCTTCTGGATTCGGCACGATGGTACGCAACCGCCTGCATCGACTCGGACTTGTATTGCCATGCTATGGCCCACACGCGCTCCGGCACTCCTGCGCGACGCACCTGCTGGCCGAGGGTGTATCGCTCAAGGAGATCGCCGATCATCTCGGGCATGTCTCGCTGGCCGCAACCCAGATGTACGCCAAGGTCGATCTGACCGCGCTGCGTGAAGTAGGAGCTTTCCCACTTACGGGCCTGGTGGAGTTCGCGGCGAACAGCGAACGGGCCGCGACGCCGATCCAGATGCGAGGCAGCATCGAAGCCCTGCGCGGAGTGGCCGCGATCAGCATGGGAGGTCTTCTATGATTCTCTCCCTGGCAGTGGAACAGTACATCCTGCACAAGCGTTCCCTCGGCATGGGATTCCGCAGTGAAGCAGTCCGTCTGGGTGCCTTTGTGAAGGCCATCGGTGATTGCGAGATGCACTTGATTGAGCCCGCATCTGTATTGCGCTTTCTTGACGGCAACCGGCCACTCACCACCTTCTGGTTCTCCAAGTACCATACGCTGAAGGCCTTCTATCGATATGCTCTGGCTCGCGATTACTGCGCAAGCTGCCCTCTACCGCTGAACGCGCCGCAGAAGCCGGAGGCCTTCCAACCTTATATCTATACCAACGATGACATCGAACGGCTGATCGATGCCGCCGACTCCCGGCATCGCTATCGTTGGTTGTTGGAACCCCACACGGTGCGCACGCTCCTGCTGCTTCTCTATGGAACAGGCCTCCGGATCGGTGAGGCGCTTCATCTTACGCTGGCGGACTTCGATACAGAGACAGGAGTGCTCACTATCCGTGAGACCAAGTTCTTCAAGAGTCGATTCGTTCCAGTTGGCAACGATCTTCGCGGCGTACTGTGCCGCTACATAGAACGCCAGTGGCCACAGCGATCCCGCTCCGATGTCACTCCGCTTCTCGGAACCGTCAACGGAGCTCCCATCATGCGACAGACTGCGGAGCTCGTCTTTAAGCGGCTTCGTGAACAGGCCGGAGTATCGCGCCCCAGCGATGCCAGCTACCAGCCGAGGCTGCATGACTTCCGCCATACCTTCGCGGTTGTTCGCCTCGTCACCTGGTATCGCGAGGGCAAGAACGTGCAGCGCCTCCTGCCACACTTGTCCATCTACCTCGGGCACGGACGACTTCGTGACACGCAGCGCTATCTCACGATGACGACAGAACTGCTCCAACAGGCCAGCATCTGCTTCGAGCGCTACGCTAGACCGGAGGTGCCTCATGTCTAAGTCCGGACTGTTGGGCTCTTGGGTCAAGCGCTTCCTGCTCGATCATCTCATCGAAGAACGTAACCTCAGCCGCAACACCCAGCGAAGCTATCGAGACACCCTCGCTTTGCTAGTGCCATATATGGCCGCAGAACAGAACGTGAAGGTAGATCGTCTCGATGTCTTCAACCTCTCCAACGACGTGCTGGGCAGCTTCCTGGATCATCTCGAACAGCATCGAGGATGCTCCATTCGTACGCGCAACCAGCGTCTCGCAGCTGTTCACGCGATGGCTCGCTTCATCGCTGAACGAAGCCCGGAACATATAGCATGGTGTAGCCAGATCAGAGCCGTCCCTTTCAAGCGATTCACGCGGAACGAACTCTCTTATTTGGATAAGCCGGAGATGGATGCCATCCTCGCCGCTCCCGACTGTCGCACCGAACAAGGCCGCCGCGATCATGCGCTCCTGCTGTTCCTCTACAACTCCGGCGCTCGCGTCTCCGAAGCTGCGTCTCTGCTAATCGGCGAACTGAACCTACGTCCCAACCAACTCGGCGCTGTGCAACTCAGAGGCAAGGGCCGCAAGGTACGTCGCTGCCCGCTCTGGCCGGCAACCGTCGACGCGCTCATCGCCCTCGTGCGCAACCGCTCACCCGACGAACCCGTTTTCTTGAACCGGCTCGGCGATGCGATCACTCGCCACGGCATCCACTGGATGCTACGCAACCACGTTCGCACCGCATCGGCGTCGTATCCATCGCTGATGCGAAGACCGGTTAGCCCACACACTATCCGACATACTACCGCAACGCACCTGCTCCGCGCAGGCGTTGATATCAACACCATCCGTGCATGGCTCGGACACGTCTCCATCGACACCACCAACATCTACGCCGAGGTCGATCTCCAGCGTAAAGCCGAAGTCCTCGCACATGCCAACACCTTCAGCACGACAACAACAACCAACAAGCGATGGAAAGACGATCCATCGTTGCTCGCCTTCCTCCGCTCTCTCTAAATAGTTATGTTGTGTTCGCGAGGCTCAGGTCCTCATGTCTCTTGGCGACGAGCCCGCTACACAACATAATCCTCAACACAACATAAGTGCGCTTATGTAGTGCTCAACATAAGC
>JAJZFE010000522.1 GCA_021798655.1 Acidobacteriota bacterium
CGAATGACGCCGTTGGTCATCAGCTCGCAGACGCCTTCCTTCACGCACCAGATCTCACTGTGCAGATGCTTGCCGACGGGCTCGTGGACGGCGCCGGGTTGCTGGATGGACTCGTGCATCTCCAGCCGGATGTTGCCGGCGGTGAGCATTCCGGCGAGGTAGGCGTGGGACTCGTGGCCATCGGCTCCGTGGCCTTTGCCGGGCGTGTAGACGCCGGAGACGAGGGTAGGCAGCGCACCCTTCGTTGCACCGAAGCCGGGCGTGGGCTCGCCGTGCGTCGGATGGTCAGAGTCTGCGACGGCCTGGCCGAGCGCGTTGTCGGGTGCAAGAGCCGCAGCGGCGAGCAGTGAGGGCAACAGCGCGGCGAACGAACGACGATCCATGAAAGAGTCCTCCGCTAAAAAGATACGCCCAGCCTGTGTGGCTGGGCGTATCGGTTGTGGATTGCGTTCCGGATATCAGACCGTGGAGAGCGCGAGGCCCGCAGCCTTCTCTTCGCCTTCGGCCGCAACCGGACGGTAGAAGAGCAGGTTGTTCTCGAGATAGACCTCCAGGAACGCAGGCCGCTCGGCGATGAGGCCCGAGATGAGCGCCTCGGAGAGTGGGTCCTCGATGTACTTCTGCAGAGCGCGGCGCAGGGGTCGCGCGCCGTAGCTGCGGTCGGTGACGGTCTTCTCCAGAATCCAGCGTTGCGCGTCGTCGCGAACGGAGATGGTGATGGCCTTGTGCACCAGGTTGGTGTTCAGCTGCTGCACGAGCAGATCCATGATCTGCAGCAGGTCGCTGTCCGAGAGCGCGGTGAAGACGATGACCTCGTCGAGACGGTTGAGGAACTCGGGGTTGAAGGTGCGCTTCACCTCGCTCATCACCATCTCCTGCATCTTTTCGAGCACGATCTCGTCCTTGCTCGATTGGAAGCCGAGACCCTCGCGCTTCATCAGGTGCTTGGCACCGATGTTGGAGGTCATGATGATGATGGTGTTCTTGAAGTCCACCGTGTTGCCGAGTCCGTCGGTGAGCTGGCCGTCTTCGAAGACCTGCAGCAGCAGGTTGAAGACGTCCGGGTGCGCCTTTTCGACCTCGTCGAGCAGCACGACGGAGTAGGGCGAACGCTTGACGCGCTCGGTGAGCTGGCCGCCCTCCTCGTAACCGACGTAGCCCGGAGGCGAGCCGATCAGCTTGGAGATCGAGTGCTTCTCCATGTACTCGGACATGTCGAATCGGATAAGGCTCTTCTCGCTGCCGAAGAGGAACTGCGCGAGCGTGCGCGCGACTTCAGTCTTGCCGACGCCGGTGGGCCCGAGGAAGAGGAAGCTGCCGATCGGGCGTGCCGGATTCTTGAGGCCGGCACGCGAGCGGCGGATGGCACGCGCGAGCGCAGAGATCGCCTTGTCCTGCGCGATCACACGCTTGTGCAGCTCCTCTTCCACGCGGAGCAGCTTCTGCGTCTCCTCCTCCTTGATGGAGGTGATGGGAACGCCGGTCCAGCGGCTGACGACATCTTCGATGTCCTCGCGCGTAACGATGCCGGAGCTGGACTCGTCGAGGTGATACTTGTCGCGGAGGACGCGCAGGTTCTCGCGCTCCTTGCGCTCCTCGTCGGAGTAGAAGCGCGCCTTCTCGAACTCGTGGTTCGCGATGGCGTTCTCCATGCGGTGCACGATGAACTTGATGCGCTTCTGCACCTCGGTCAGTTCTTCGGGCAGCGTGGTCTGGCGCAGCTTGACGCGCGCGCCGGCTTCGTCGATCAGGTCGATGGCCTTGTCGGGCAGGAAGCGGTCGGGGATGTAGCGGTTGGAGTGCGAGACGGAGAAGGTGATGGCGTCGTCGGTGTAGCTGACGGCGTGGAACTTCTCGTACTTTTCGCGGATGCCCATGATGATCTTGATGGCATCCTCTTCGTTGGGCGGGGGCACCTTGACGGCCTGGAAGCGGCGTTCGAGCGAGCGATCTTTTTCGATGGACTTGCGAAACTCGGCGGGTGTGGTGGCACCGATGCACTGGATCTCGCCGCGGCTGAGAGCGGGCTTCAGGATGTTGGCGGCGTCAAGAGAACCTTCTGCAGAGCCTGCGCCGACGAGCGTGTGCAGCTCATCGATGAAGACGATGCAGTTCTGGTTCTCCATCAGTTCTTTCATGATGGTCTTGAGACGTTCCTCAAACTGGCCGCGGTATTTGGTGCCGGCGACGATCAGCGAAAGGTCGAGCGAGAGGACGCGCTTATCGGCGAGGAAGCTGGGCACCTCGCCGTCGGCGATCTTCTGCGCGAGGCCTTCGACGATGGCGGTCTTGCCGACGCCAGGTTCGCCGATGAGGACGGGGTTGTTTTTTGTCCGGCGGCAGAGGATTTGGATGACGCGTTCGACTTCGAAGTCGCGGCCGACGAGCGGGTCAAGCTGCTGGTCGCTCGCGGCCTGGGTGAGGTCGCGGCTGAACTCGGCGAGCATGGACTGCTCGGGCTGGTTGCCGCCGCGCTGCTTGCTGGCTGCGGCCTGCGCGGGTTTTTCCTGCGTGGTGCGCTGCAGCTCCTCGCGGATGGCGGTGAGGCGCAGGCCGCGTTCGGTGAGGATCTCCGCGGCGAAGCACTTCTCTTCGCGCAGAAGGCCGAGCAGCAGATGCTCGGTGCCGATGTGTTTGTGGCTGAGGCGTTCGGCCTCTTCGGCCGCGTAGGCGAGCACGCGTTTGCACTCGTTGGAGAGCGGAAGATCGACCGAGGTCGAGACCTTCTCACGCACGGTGGTGTGCTGCTCAATCTGTTTGCGGATGGATTCGACCGACGCGTGCGAGCGCAGAAAGCGATTGGTGAGTGCTTTATCTTCGCGCAGCAGGCCCAGCAAGAGATGTTCGGTTTCGATGTAGGGCGAGCCAAACTGGCTGGCCTCGTAGCGCGCGAAGAAAATGACGCGCCTCGCTTTTTCGGTATAGCGTTCGAACATGCTCCCCCTTCGAACCGTCGCCCCCGCGCTTTGGGGTGGAACCTGGAGAAGCTGAAGGGCGCGGTCTGCGAATGACGATTGATGGCCACCGTCGCGTTGGGTTGCGACGGAGAGGACTGAAGGCCTTGCGGCGCTCAGCGAGTTACGCACAGTTTATCCCTAGCCGGGCGCGAAAGGAAGGGTCAGCGGCGGCGGCGGGGCTGCGAAACGGGTTCTCTGTGGGAAACCGGGGCGGAACGCGGGCGACTACGCCGGTACGAGGAGGCCGGCCTTCAGGCGCAAGGTTCGGTCGCAGCGGGCCGCGAACTCCAGGTTGTGCGTGACCAGGACGCTGGCCAGGCCTTGCTCGCGATGCAGCGTCTGCAGCAGGGTGAAGACGCGCTCGGCGGTGGTGCCGTCGAGGTCGCCGGTGGGCTCGTCGGCGAGGAGAAGTTTGGGGCGAGTGATGAGCGCGCGGGCGATGGAGAGACGCTGCTGCTCGCCTCCGGAGAGCTCGCCGGAGCGGTTGTCGGCGCGGTCGGCGAGGCCCACGCGCGCGAGCCAGGTGGCGGCTTCGGCGAGCGCTGTGGCTTTGGCGATGCCTTGCGCGAGCAGCGGCATCGCGACGTTCTCCACGGCGGTGAACTCGGGCAGCAGGTAGTGAAACTGCCAGACGTAGCCGATCTCGCGGTTGCGGTACGCTGCAGCCTCGCGCGTAGTGAGGCGCGTGACGTTCGTCGTGCCGCACCAGACCTCGCCCGCGGTGGGCTTGTCGAGCGCCGCGAGCAGATGCAGCAGGGAGCTTTTGCCTGCACCGCTCTCGCCGACGATGGCGACCATCTCGCCGGCGGCAACCGAGAAGGAGAGACCGGTGAAGAGCTGGAGCGATGCGCCGCCGGGCTTGAGCGGCGAGTATGTTTTCTCGACGGCGACGGCGCGCAGGACCACGCTACTGATGAACGTTCTCCTTCGATTCGAGGCGCGCAAGTCGCTCGCGAACCTCCGCGTAGTCCACGACGCGTCCTAACGCCATCATCACGGCGTCATGGCGTTGTTCGGCGCGCCGGTCAACGCCGTCGATCTGCTTCTCGAGAGCATCGAGCCGGGCCTTGATCTCGCGGAGTTCCGGTGCGAGAAAGTCCTGCAGAACTTTTCGGGTGTCCTCAATCGCTCCCATATGCTCTCCTCGCCTTCATCCTAACGATCTGTCTTTGCGTTCGCAACTGTTATACGCGGCTGCGGCGGGTTCCACTCCACGGCGAAGGCGATGCCGAGGCGGTTCCAGGCGTTGATCTGCGCGATGGCGAAGGTGAGGTCGGCGAGGTCCTTGTCGCGGAAGAACTCGTTGACGGCGGCGTATTCGGCGTCGGGCGCGTGGCCGTTCTGGATGTTGGTGATGACGTCGGTCCAGCGCAGCGCGGCTCTTTCGCGGGGCGTGAAGGCGTCGGAGTTGGCATAGTCGGCGAGCGCATCGATGCGGGAGTCGGGCTCGTGGTGCTTCTTCAACTCGGCGGTGTGCATGCCGATGCAGAAGCCGCAGCCGTTGAGGATGGACGCGCGCAGCTTGACGTACTCGATGAGAATCGGCTCAAGGGCGGTGCTGGTGCTGAGCGCGTGGCCAACGGCGAGCATCGCCTCGTAGGGTTGGGGTGAGAGCCGGGTGTAGCGAAGACGCATGGTTCCTCCTGCCTATTCGATGATGCAGAGATGTCTGCAGATTGCGGTTGCAGTGTTATTCATAGCGCAGGGCCTCGGCGGGGAGCACGCCGGCGGCCGAGCTCGACGGATAGAGCGTGGCGAGCAGCGCGACGCCGAGCGAGACGGCGGCGACGATGAGCGCGTCAGTGAGGCGCGGCGCGAAGGGCAGCGTGTCGATGGAGTAGACGCTCGCGTCGAGGTGGATGAAGTGGTAGTGCGCGCCGAGCACGCTGGCGGTGTAGCCGAGGACGAGTCCCAGCGAGGTTCCAAGCGCGGAGATGAGCAGCCCTTGCAGCAGGAAGATGCGGCGAACCTGTTCGGCGCTGACGCCGAAGCTCATCATGACGGCGATGTCGCGGGTCTTCTCCATCACCATCATGGTGAGTGCGATGAGGATGTTGAGCGCGGCGACGACGACAATGAGCGCGAGGACGATGAAGGTGACGACCTGTTCCAGCTTGAGCGCGCGGAAGAGTTCGCGGTTCTGCTCCATCCAGCTGGTGGCCTGAAAACCTGCGCCAGCCGCGGCTTCGAGCGATTTTCCGACGGTGTCGGCCTGATAGAGATCGTCGATGCGGAAGCTCATCACGCTGATGAGGTCGGGCTCGATGAAGAGGCGCTGTGCGTCGCTGAGGCGCATGAAGGCGTAGCTGGAGTCGTACTGATAGAAGCCGGAGCTGAAGATGCCGACGACCTGAAAACGCTGGTACTTGGGGACGAGGCCGAGCGGTGTCAGTTCGCCCTGCGGGCTGGTGACGAGGACGGAGTCGCCGACCTGCGCGCCGAGCGTGGTGGCGAGGTCGCCGCCGATGACGATGGGCGGAATCGCGTCTGCACCGGAGTCTGAAATTTCTTCCGGCGCGAGGGGGGCGTAGGTGCCCTGGTGGACGGACTGGAGCAGGTCGCCGACGCGGAGTTCGTCCTGCGGCACGATGCCTTTGATGAGGGCTCCGCCGGAGCGTGCGCCGCGGGAGATGAGGACCTGGCCGTAGAGGCCGGGCGCTGCTGCGGTGACGTGCGGCACGGCAGCGAGGCGGGCGAGCAGTGGTCGCCAGTTGCGGATGCCGTCGCCAGCGACGCGAAGCAGTTCGACGTGCGCGGTGGCACCGACGAGGCGGTCCTGCAGGTCGCGCCTCATCCCGTTGGTGATGGCGAGGGCCACGATAAGCGCCGCGACGCCCGCCGCGACACCAATAATCGAGATGGCGGTTACGAGGCCGACGACGCGGTGGCCGCGCTGACTGGTGGAGCGGCGGCGGGCGCGGAGGTAGCGCGCAGCCATGAAGAGTTCGAATCGCATTTCGGTCTTAACCGTATATCAGGCGGCGCGGGGACGTGGCCAAGGGGTACTTGCACCCACCCGTACTTTTTGACCCAAAGTATTCATTCGCAGGGAGTTGATGGTGGACTTCGTTTTTGCGGAGCTGACTTTCGTGAAGCCACTGTTCTTGGATCGAACATCGCATCGCCGATCGCAAAAGGCCCGCTTTCTGCCGACGGTGTAGGGCTGTCGGAGGAAGCGGGCGGATTGCGGGTGTAGGTTTTTTGTTCAGCTACGAGAGCAGAGAAAAAACGAGAAGAGAAAAGCGAGAGAAGGGAAAACTTGGTGGCTAAGCTTTCAGTACCGCGCGGTAGCGAACCTTGTTCTGCTTGACGCGGGCGATGGCCTGGTTGCAGTCCTTCATCGCGAAAGTTTCGGTGATGGCCTTGACGCCGTGGCGTGCGGCGACGTCGAGCATCTCGTGGAGGTCGCTGGGGCTGCCTGTGGGGCTGCCGGCGACGGCCTTCTGACCGGCGAGGAGGCTGAACGCCGAGATCTGCATGGGCGAAGGCGAAGCGCCGAGGACGATGAGCGTTCCCTTGGGGCGGAGCGCCCCGATGAAGCTCTGGAAGTCCTGGTCGGCCGAGACGGTGGAAAGGATGAGGTCGAAGCTGGAAGCAAGCTTCTTGAGCGCGCCGGTATCCCGTGTGTTTACAAAGTGATGCGCGCCGAGGCCCTTGGCTTCTTCCGCCTTGTCGGCACTTGTGGAAAAGGCTGTGACTTCGCAGCCGAAGGCGTGTGCAAACTGGATGCCCATGTGGCCCAGGCCGCCGATGCCTACCACGCCGACGCGGGAGGCGGGGCGGGCCAGCCAGTTGCGCAGGGGGCTATAGACGGTGATGCCGCCGCAGAGCAGCGGGGCGACGTTCTCGCTTTCGAGCGCGTCGGGGACGGGGATGGCGAAGCGGGAGTTGACGCGGATGGCGCCGGCGTAGCCGCCGTTGCGGCCGACGCAGGTGGGCTGCGATTTGGCGCAGAGGTGCTCTTCGCCCTTGCGGCACCACTCGCAGATGCCGCAGGAGTCGCACTGCCAGCCGATGCCGACGCGGTCGCCGACCTTGCGGTCTTTGACGCCGGAGCCGATGGCGGTGATCTTGCCGACGATCTCGTGGCCGGGAATGAACGGGTACTTGCTGAAGCCCCAGTCGTTGTCGATGAGGTGGACGTCGGAGTGGCAGACGCCGCAGTGGGTGATCTTGACCTCCACCTCGTTGGCGGGGAGTTCGTCTACCTTGTACTTGTAAGCCGACAGCTCGGCGCCCGCTGCGTGTGCAGCCCAACCATGAATCTCAGACATTGCAGTTCTTTCCCCCGTCGTACACCCTTAGCGTTTCGTTCTGGCCCGAGGTGTCGTACTTGAAGTTTACAACAGCGAAGGGTGTGGAGAGGGTTCTGTCGCCGAGTGATGGAGCGGCGTTCCCAGGATGAAAACGAGGGCCGAGCGGCACTGGTTTTTCCACTGGATTTTGATTCGACAGACGGAAGAGTTGTGCGATAATTTGATTGCGCCACTGGTCGGCACGACCCCCCACCGGTTGATTGCCTTGATAGGTGGCGCGATTTGAAAGCAAAGGGCTCGCTGGCACCCCCCAGCGGCCCTTTGTGCTTAAGCGAACGAAAATCGGGGCTGCGGTGGCGGGGCTTGTTTGTGTTGTGAACCTTGCGGGGTGGGGTTGCGTCTATCGTGTTAGTAGCGACGCCGGGATGAGTGTGCGTGGCTGGAGCGATGGCGGATGAAGAAGCAGGTGGTGGCGACGATGCTGGTGGGTTGGGGGCTGACGCGGATGGCGTGCGGACAGACGCCGACGACGCAGCAGCAGCCCGCACAGCCGCAGCCAACACAGCAGCAGCCCGCTGCGCCGCCGGCCAGCGCGCCGGTGCCGGAGGATGCAGGGCCGCAGGGTGGGACGGTGCTGGACCTGCCGAAGAAGACCGAGGAGCCTGCGCCGCCGCCGGCTCCTGCGGAGGAGAAGACGGCCAATGCGGGCACGGCGCCGTACTCTCTGCGCGTGGACGTGCCGAACGTGAACCTGGATGTGAGCGTGCTGCTGGATAAGAACCGGCAGTTTGTGCCAGGGTTGAAGCAGGGGAACTTCCTGGTGGTGGAGGACGGGGTGGAGCAGAAGGTGACCAGCGTGCGCACGACGAAGGTGCCGATCACGGCGGTGATGCTGCTGGAGTTCGCGTCCACGTCGTGGCCGTTCCTGGTGGACATGGAGAACGCGTCGGCGTCCTTCTACAGCACGCTGCAGAAGGACGACTACATTGCCGTGGCGACCTACGACATGCGGACGCATATTCTGTGCGACTTCACGAACAACAAGGACACGCTCTCGCAGGCGCTGAACTCGATGGTAATTCCGGGCTTCAGCGAGACGAACGAGTATGACGCGCTGTACGAGACGCTGGATCGGTTGACGCGTGTGGAAGGGCGGAAGTACATCATCCTGATCTCGTCGGGCCGGGACACGATGAGCAAGCTGACGCTGGACCAGATGCTGGCCAAGATCAAAGCGACGCCGGATGTGACGATCTTTACGGTGAGTACGGGCGGGTTTCTGCGCGAGCTGCGGGGAGACTATGGCTCGCGGGGCATCGGACTGCTGCAGGCCGACAACGAGATGAACACGTTTGCGACGATGACCGGCGGGATGCACTTCAAGCCGATCTTTCAGGGGGAGCTGCCGGACCTGTTTGGGCAGCTCAACGAGAGCATCCGGACGCAGTACGTGCTGACGTATACGCCGACAAACCGCGCGACGGACGGGAGCTATCGCAAGGTGAAGGTGTACCTGGTGGACAACGAAGGCAAGCCGCTGAAGATGCAGGATGAGAAGGGCAGACCGGTGAAGTACTCGGTGGTGGCGCGGGATGGGTATAACGCGAAGCTGCCGGTGCAGTGAGATGGGAGATGGGAGATGGGAGATGCGAGATACGAGAGGGGAGATGGGAGAGGCGAGATCGGAGAGGCGAGACGTAGTGCGGGCTACGGTCTTTCGCTGCTTTTGAGGGTGTTGAGGGCCAGCACGATGAGGCCGCAGAGCAGGACGGTGCCTTCGACTTTGGTGGAGAGGTTGTGAAGGCGGTCGAAGTCGGCGTGGGCGGGGGCGTCTTTGGGAGTGGCGCTGACTTCGGCGTTGAACTGTGCGGCGAGCTGCTGGCGATTGCTCTCCATGGTGGGGATGATGTGGAACTGGGAGTAGGCGGTGAGGGCGAGCATGGCGGTGACGAGGAGGATCTCGACGCCGCGGGCGCGGGCGCGATCGCCGAGCGCGAGCAGGACGACCGTGCAGAAGCAGTAGAGCAGGCCGGCGTAGAGGCCGAGGTTGTGGATGGCGAGCAGGCTGCCGCGGACGACGATGCCGGCCTCGTGCGTGCTGGGCAGGTTGCCGAAGGCGACTGCCGCGACCATGACGAAGATGACCAGGCCGCCGACCCAGAGTGCGATGGCGTAGAGGCGGATCACGCGTGCGATGTTGGCGAGCAGTTTCATCGGTTGGCTCCTGGTGCGAGTCTCTTGTGCTGTTCAAGTGGCCGCACGGCGAGATGTTTCTGTGGCGGGGTTTCTGTTCAGACGAGAGACAACAGTAGAAGGCGAGAGAAGAGAGGGTGCGTTCTGCGTACGTCGCATGCTCCATCGCGAAACGCTCAGGACGCGCCAGCTCTTCTTCCAGTTCAGCGCAGCGTCAGGCGTTCTTCTTCAGCGCGCGGGTGAGGATGAGTTCGAGCGCGGCCTTGGTCTGGGCGTAGTCGGCGTCGGAGATCTTGCCCTGCAGGCGGTCGGTTTCGAGCGCGAACATCTCTTCCTTGAGCACGGTGAGCAGCTGTGTGGCGTGCTGCTGCGGCGAGCTGATGGGTGCGGCGACGGCAGGCGTACCGAGAGCGGCGGCGCCGGTGGAGTCGGCTTCTGCCGAGGGCTTCTTCAGCAGGAAGCCGGCGGCGATGGCCAGCAGCACGGCGAGGCCGGAGAGGATCCACCACTTGTACTTGCCCCAGGGGTCGCGGGTGTTGTCGGGGTCGAGCGGGTTGTCGAGACCCTTGCCGGGGGCGGTGTTGTCGGTGGCGGGGGTGTTGCCGCCCTGGGCTTGTCCGTCGGCGCCGGCGCCGGGCTGGCCACCCTGCGCGGCGTCCTGCGAGTCGCGGGGCAGCTCGCCTTTGCCGGAGAGCGTGAAGGCCAGCGGCTGGCCGACAGTGACGCTGCGGGCGACGAAGGTCTGCGCGTTCACGTCGTCGTTGACGGGGCTGTACGGCGCGCCGGTGGCGGCGGCGAAGGTCATCGCCTTGGGCATCATGATGGCGACGGTGTCGGTGGCGTTGGTGACGCGCGGGTCAAGCTGCAGCTTGCCGCTGTAGGGCACGTGGAAGCTGACCTGGAAGCGCGTCTCGCCGGGCCGGATGGGGAAGAGGAAGGTGTACTTGCCCTTTTCGCCGAGCGGGACGGGGGAGGCCTGCACGGGCATGCCTCCGGGGGCGAGGGCTGCGGAGCCTTCGACGACCGCGCCATCGGGCAGGTAGAAGTCGAAGGGCTCGTTGGAGAACTGCGTCATGGGCGGGGTGGACTCGTTCTTGACGAAGAAGTTTTCGACGACCTTCAGCGTGGTGCCGCCGGGGTCGGTCTGCAGGCGCATGACGATGGCTTCGGTGGAGACGCCTTTGACGACCGGCGCGGCGTTGTAAACATCGACGTCGATGGTGGTGCTGCCGGGCTGCGCGGGCTGGAAGTAGTTGGCCTTGTCGTGCGTGACGCGGACGAGGTGCAGGCCGTCGTCGGGCACTTCGAGCGTGTAGTGGCCGCGGGCGTCGGTCTTGGCGTGCGTGGACTCCTGCATCCCCTGGGCGAGCCGGATGAGCGTGACGTCGTCGCCGGCCGAGGGCTTGCCGGTGGTCTTGTTCGTGACGGTGCCGGTGATGTTGGCCGCGGCAAAGGCGGGCACAGTGAGGGCGAAGACGGCGAGCGGGCGAAGAGACTTCAGGAGTGCGTGCACAGGATAAGGATACTGCACGGACGCAGCGTTCGCTCGTCAGCAGTGGAGCCGCTCCGCAAGGTAGAGCGCCTGACTCAGGGGAGCTTGCCGGTGCCCAGCGTGTTCAGCTCCGACACGATGCGGCGCATGGAGTCGTCAATCGCCTTCTGAAACTGCTTGTTTCCAAACGCGTCGCTGGCCGGGTCGTCCAACACCCAAAGCAGCATGTGTGACTTTACATCGTAGATTTCGAGATGAATCAGTGGGTCTCCGACGGTGCTTCCGTACTGCGACTCCATGTTTGGCCGCAACGAAACCACCAGCGCCAGAGTAGCCGCACCCGGTGATGCGACCATGTGAAATCGCGCAATGGAGGCCAGTGCCTGATACGTGGATGTATAGAGAATCTCCGAGCCTTTGAGGTCGTTCCGGTCAAGGGCCGGTGCTCCGCCGTTTGCGAGGAAGACGGTCTGCTCGGTCTGTAGCTGTGTCGGCACGACGACGGTTACGGTCGCGGCCTGGGGATGGACAGCGGAGAGACCGAGGAAGAGAAGCTCAGGGAGTGCAAATCGCCTGACCATGAAGCTCACCTTTGTGATGCGGGCTTTGCGATGCCGCTGCGGCGAAATCGCCTCTGTAGTGTACAGAGAGCCGGGTACAAACGGGTACGCCGAGCGCCAAGGGTAGGCGCTGGTTGGCACTGCTGTTCAGGGGGGAGCCAGATGGGGCGTAGGGAGGTGCTACGCGCTGAGGCCGTCCATCTCGGTGACGACGCGGGCGGCTTCTTCCTCCAGGGACTCGCGCTGGCGGGCGTAGTCGTCCTCGGGGTACTTGCCGGCGCGGAACTCGAAGTTCAGGTCGCGGAGGTTCTCGTAGATGGAGTCCTTGCGCTCGCGGAGATAGTCCAGGCGAGTCTTTTCCGTGGGACGGGTGAGCTTCTGCTGCGGCCACAGGATGTAGGCAAAGCAGCCAAGCGTCAGCAGTGCAGGGGGGAGGATTGTCTGTAGATCCATCGTTCGGGTGAGTCCTTTGGAAGCACAGGGTACGTTTTGGCGGCCGGGTTGGGGGAGCGGACTGGCCGCAGAGCAGCGGGTCGCATCCAACGGGTAGGTCTCCGGGAAGACCGCCTCTACGATTGTAGCGAGGATTGTTACAGTTTTCACATCTGTCGTACAGGTGACTTGCGTTCGGGCGGTGGATTCCTGCATAGACTGGTGGAGAGTGCGGGGCGGCATCAGGGAGGTTCGATTGCAGCAGACGGAGTGGCGCGGCTGGGTAAGTGGTTGCAAAGGCGTGGCTTGGATCGTACCGCTGGTGCTTGCGGCGGTGCTGTCGGCGGGCGGGCTGGCGCAGGGGAATCCGGCGCAGCATACGGTGGCGCTGAACCTGGACCCCGAGGTGCGGCAGGGCTTTGCGCGGTTCTATGTGCAGGACTACGACGCGGCCGGGCACATCTTTGCCGATGTGGCGCAGAAGCATCCGAATGACCCGATGGCCTGGAACTACCTGCTGTTCACGGCGATCTTTCGCGAGCTGTACCACCAGGACCTGCTGGACACCACCTACTATGCGCACAACAGCTTTCTGGCGACGAAGCGGGATGTGAACATCTCGGCGGCGGCGCGGAAGCAGATTGAGGACCTGACCGACAAAGTGGTGGGGATGACGGACGCGGCGATTGGCCGGAATCCGAACGACAAGGACGCGCTGTTCGAACGCGGCTATGCGAAGGGGATGCACGGCGCGTTTGTGGTGCTGGCCGACCATGCGTATGCGATGGGGGCCAGGCAGGGCTATGCGGCGCGCAACGACAGCGAGGCGGTGTTGAAACTGGATTCGCAGTATGCGGACGCGTACATGGCGGTGGGGATCCAGCAGTTTGCGGTGGCGAGCCTGCCGGGGTGGGTGCGGCTGATTGTGGGCTTTATGGGCGTGGGCGGCAATCGGGCGAAGGGGCTGGAGATGCTGCGCTACTCGGCCGCGCATGGCACGGCGACGGCGGTGGAGTCGCGGACGGCGCTGGGGCTGTTTCTGCGCCACGATGGCCGCTATGCCGAGGCGCTGGAGGTGGAGCGCGGGCTGGCGGCGGAGTTTCCGCACGGCTACCTGTTCCAGCTGGAGGTGGCGAACCTGACCAAGGACGAAGGCCAGGGGCTGGCGGCGATGGCCGCGTACAAACAGGTGATTGCGGACGCGGCGAAGCCGGGCTACTTTGCGGACGCGCGACTGCAGATGGCGTGGTTCGGGCTGGCAGACACGGAGCGCGGCTACAACCAGCTGAAGGACGCGGCGAACGGCTATGAACAGGCGGCGACGCAGCCGGAGTGCAGCGACTGGCTCCGCAAACGCGCGTGGCTGTACGCCGGCCAGACGCACGACATGCTGCACGAACGGCAGCAGGCGATTGCGGACTACCAGCAGGTGCTGAAGCCGGGCGGAGACCAGACACAGGCCGCAGCGGCGAAGGGGTTTATCGAGAAGGCGTATGTGGGGCGGTGAGGTAGGCGGAAACAGTTGACGCGTCTTCCCGGTGTGGCTAGTCTGGCGGTGCCATGTAGCGAATACCCCGGGAGAGATGGATATGGGTTTCGACAGGACGATCATCTGCCTTGCCGCGTCACGAAAGCCAGGTGGGCGCTGCATCGCGGGCAAGGACATGGTGAGCGGCGAGTGGGTAAGACCTGTAAGCGCGAGACCCACGCATGAAATTTCGTTGATCGACAGGCGTTATATCGATGGCAGCGAGCCGCAGCTACGCGACCTGATTACGATCCGGATGCTTGAAGAGGCACCGAACGGGCATCAGGTTGAAAACGAGATGATTGACGCAGAGGCGTATTGGACACGGACTGGCGTTGCTTCGTGGCGGCTGCTGACGGGTTTGGTGGATGCGCCGGAGACGCTCTGGACGAGTGGTTACTCGTCTCGTTTTGGCCAGGGGGACAAGGTGCCGGCGGCTCTGGCGGCGACGATGCGTTCATCGCTGGCTTTCGTAAGGCCGCAACGGCTACAGATGAGGGTGCTGCAGCCAAACGCTGAGTACGGCAGCTCGAAACGGGTTGTGCGCGGGAAGTTTATCTACAATGACGTGTACTACGATTTCAAGGTGACCGATCCGGTAACGGAGGCGAAGTGCCTGGCGCGACCCGATGGCGAGTTCTTCGTCGAACGGGAGTCGTACCTGACGGTAAGCCTTGGCGAAGTGTTTACGGACGGTTACGCGTACAAGCTGATGGCGGGTATCTTTACGGAAGACGGCACTCTGGAGTAGGCGATGCGAGCTACGGTGTTCACGATCGGGCACTCCAACCACTCATCAGAGAGGTTTGTGGAGTTGCTGCGAGCACACCGCGTGACTGCGGTTTGTGATGTGCGTTCGCGCCCGTTCAGTGCGTACAATCCGCAGTTCAACAAGGATATCCTGCGCCGCACTTTGGGCAAGGCCGATATCGAATATGTGTTTGTGGGTGAGGAGCTGGGCGCGCGCAGCTCTGACCCGGGGTGTTACGAAGATGGGCAGGTGGTGTATGCGCGGCTGGCTGCGACGGATATGTTTCAGTCAGGCATTGACCGCGTGTGCGAGGGCGCGCAGCGATACAGGGTTGCACTGATGTGCGCGGAGAAAGACCCGGCGGAGTGC
>JAJZFE010000046.1:0-826 GCA_021798655.1 Acidobacteriota bacterium
TGGTGGGAGGGATAGTCGTCGATGACTTCGATGTCGGAGACGAGACCGGCGCGGGCGTAGGAGCCTTCGATGAGGTCGTGGGAGAGGAGGGCGTTGCGGGGGAAGCGGCGGTCGAGGACGCTGTGGAGGACGCTGACCTCGTAGATGCCTTTGCCGGTGAAGATGCCTTCGCCGAAGAGGTCCTGGTAGACGTCGGAGACGGCGCGGGTGTAGATGTCGAATCCGGTCTCTCCGGAGTAGAGGGCGGAGAGGCGGGAGCGGGATGCGGAGGCGATGCTGACGCCGACGCGGGGCTGGAGGATTCCGTATCCGGCGGTGACGACGCGTCGCTGTGGATGGATGATGGCCTGGTTGAGGGGGTGGGCGATGGTGCCGATCATGCGGGCTGCGGTGCCGCGGGGAAGCTGGGTGTCGGAGTCGAGGGTGATGATGTAGCGGACACGTTGAAGGATCTGGGTGGGGCCGGATTTGATGGGGAAGCTGTCGAAGCCGTCGAGGAGGAATTTGTTGAGGTCGAGAAGCTTGCCGCGTTTGCGTTCCCATCCCATCCAGACGCCCTGGCGGGCGTTGAAGATGCGGTGGCGGTGGAGCAGGAGGAAGGCTCCTGCGCCGTGACCGGCGTATCGGGTGTTGAGTTGCTCGGTGCGTTGGATGGCTCGTTGGACGAGGGGGTGGCGATCCTCGTTGACGGGCTGGACGATGCTGTCGGGGAGGTCGGTGAGGAGGCCGAAGTGGAGGTTGGGGTCCTGGTTGGCGAGGTAGCGGGACTCGAGTTCGTCGAAGAGTTCGTCGACCTGTTTTTCGTTGAGCAGCAGGGTGGGGACGA
>JAJZFE010000046.1:836-3515 GCA_021798655.1 Acidobacteriota bacterium
GGGAGTGGGACTGCTTTGAAGAGGACGGCGACGCAGCCGTTGATGAGATCGAGTGCTCCCTGGGTGGTGGGGACGAGGGCGAGCAGGAGCGCGCCGATGAGCGGCCAGAAGGCGTGGTGGGGGACCAGCGGGGCGATGATGGCGACGATGAGCAGCAGGGTGAGGCTAAAGATGCCGAGGATGTAGAACTCTTCGTTCCACTGACGGATGAAGGTGCGAACTCGCTCGATGGGTGGGGCGTGGTAGCCGATGCGATGAGTGAGGCTGGGGAGTCCTTCGGCGAAGAGGTAGCAGCCGATGTGGCTGATGCGGTGGGCGTGGCGTGGGTCGGGGTTGGTGAGGCGGGCGGCGGTGCGGGCGAGATCGAGTGCGGCCTGGGCGGTCTGGATCTCGTCGAAGTCGGCGTGGCGTGCGAGTTCGGCGACGCGGAGGCGGTAGTTGTCGCGGGTCTCATCGTCCATGGAGGAGTAGACGTTGGTGGGGTCCTGGCGGAGGATGGCGTCGAAGGGGACGAGCGGCTCGAGGACGGTGCGCCAGGTTTGCTGGTTGAGCCGGCGCAGGCTGTGGAGCGGAGCGGAGAAGGGAGACTGCTCGATGGGTGGTAGCGTGCTGGCGGAGAGAGATTGCTCTGCGCGGTGGAGGAGGAACTCAAGTTGGGCGAGGTTGAGGGCCTGGGGGAGTTGGAGGATCTCGGCGAGCTGGAGGGGGAAGCGGGTCTGGACGTGTTGGAGGTAGGTGGTGAGGGAGGTGGTGGACCAGATGCCGCTGGCGGCGGCGAGGTAGTCGTCGGCGAGGTAGAGGATGCGCGGCTGGGGTTCGGTGTTGACGGTCTGGATGCGAGGCAGGCTGGCGAGCTGGGGGATGGCGGCGCGGGCGGCGGTGCAGGCGTCCTGCAGCATGCGAGTGCTTTCGAGGAGTTCGAGCTGGGGGGTGAGCTCTGTGCCATGGACGCGGGTGCGGCAGAGCTGGAGGATGGCGCGCAGGCGCAGGTCGAGCGCGTCGAGGTGCTGGAGGAGGTGGGTGGGGCTGGTGTCGACGGCGAGGAGTTGCCATTGCTGGATGGCGAGTTCGGCGCGTTCGTGGAGGACGGCGGTGGTGAGGTTGGGTTCGCTGGGCAGGCCTTCGGTGGGGACGTGCGGAACGGGAGCTGTCTGGTGCTGGGAGGCATCCGCGGAGACCTGGGGGTCGAATTCAAATGCTGCCATGGTGCATGTCCTTCGTGGGCTGTTTCGCGTATTCGTACTGATGTTGGTTACAGACTGGTTGCATGGTACGCGTTGCGGGTCTTGAGTATACGTTGGCTGGTGGAGCGTTGGGCTGCGAGGTTGGGTGTGGGGTTAGCGGTAGCTGGCAGCCTGCATTTCAAACATGCCTGCGTAGACTCCACGGCTGGCCATGAGCTGTTGGTGGTTGCCTTCTTCGATGAGGCGACCGCCGGAGAGAACGACGATGCGGTCGGCCATTTTGACGGTGGAGAAGCGATGGGAGATGAGCAGCGCCATCTTGCCGGCGGTGAGTTCGGCGAAGCGTTCGAAGACTTCGAGTTCGCTGCGGGCGTCGAGTGCGGCGGTGGGCTCGTCGAGGATGAGGAGTTGTGCATCGCGGAGGTAGGCGCGGGCGAGGGCGATTTTTTGCCACTCTCCTCCGGAGAGTTCGACGCCACCCTCGAAGCGTCGGCCGAGCATCTGGTCGTAGCCGTGGGCGAGCTTGTGGACGACGGTGTCGGCGAGGCTTTTATGGGCGGCGACTTCGATCTCCGCGTCGGTCTGGGTGTGGTGGATGTTGCCGACGGCGATGTTTTCTCGGGCGGTCATTTCGAAGCGCATGAAGTCCTGAAAGATGACGCCGATGTTGCGGTGGAGTTGATCGAGGTCGTACTCGCGGAGGTCGATGCCGTCGAGGAGGATCTGGCCTTCGGTGGGGTCGTAGAGTCGGGTGATGAGTTTGACGACGGTGGTTTTGCCCTGGCCGTTCTCGCCGATGAGGGCGATGCGTTCGCCGGGTGAGAGCGTGAGGTTGAAGTTTTTGAGGACGGTGCGATCGGTTCCGGGATAGGTGAAGGTGACGTTACGGAATTCGAAGCCGGTGCGGATAGGCTGGGGGGTGGGGAGCCCGTTGGGGCGGGAGTAGACGGTGGGTTCCATCTGGAAGAAGGCAAGCAGGTCGGTGAGGAAGAGTGCCTGGTCGGCGATGCCGGAGGCGGTGGAGAAGACCTGCTGGAGGTTGGAACTGGCCTGCTGGATGGCGGCGGTGAGGAAGGTGAAGAGGCCGATGTCGTAGGCTCCGTGGAGGGTGCGCCAGATGATGTAGACGTAGGCTCCGTAGTAGCCGAGGGTGCCGATGATGCCGAGGAGACCGCCGACGATGAGCTTGGAGCGGGAGAGGGCGACATCCTCGCGGTAGATCTGGTCGGCGAGGGCCTGGAAGCGGCTGGTGAAGAATTTGTTGAGGCCGAAGAGCTTGACCTCTTTGGCACCTTCGCGGCTGCCGGCGACCTGGCGGAGGTAGTCCATCTGGCGCTTGGCTGGGGTCTGGCGGAAGTTTTTGGCGTAGCCGAGGAAGGCGAAGTGGGTCTCGCCGAGGAAGGACGGGAGGACGCCGACGGTGAGCAGCAGGACGAGCCATGGGGAGGCCCAGGCGAGTGCGGCAGTGAAGGTGAGGGTGGTGATGAGCTGCTGG
>JAJZFE010000258.1 GCA_021798655.1 Acidobacteriota bacterium
GGTGCGGCCGGCGTACTGCTCCTGCGCGGAGGCGATGGAGGCGAGATAGCGGGCGAGGCGCTGACCGTCGAAGCGTCCGATGAAGACCTCGGAGGAGAAGATGTCGGAGGCGTGGAGGGGCGCGGCTTTGCCGTTGGCGATGAGGACGGGGACCTTGTGGAGGGCGAGGGCGGCGGAGTCGATGTCGCGCTCGGGGACGATGCCGGTGGCGTCGATGAAGGCCTGGAAGGCGGGACTGCGGGCGATGGGGGACTGGTCGAAGCGGGTGGCGGTGCGGAGTGGCTTGAGGCTGACGTAGACGATGGCGTCGGACTCGGGCAGCAGGCGTGCGGCTTCGGGCGGCGCCTTGGCACGGAGGTAGAGCATGACGCCGAGGGCCGCGAAGACGGCGAGGGCGATGAGGAGAGGGATGAGCGTGCGCTTGCGCATCAGCTATGGTTCTACCTTGTCTGGCCGGATGCTGCAATGGACAGACGATGGAAAAGGGCGCGGAAGAGTCCGCGCCCTGTGTGGTTTTTGTCTGAATGTCCTGTGGATTGTCAGGGTTTATTCGGTGAGGTGGAAGGTGAAGATCTTGCCGGCGCTGGCGGCGTTGACGGTGGAGACCGAGCCGGGGGGCAGGATGCCGTACTCGCCGGGTGCGTCGTTGGGGCCGAGGGTGAACTGGTAGAGGCGGGGGCCGATCTTGTTGGCGGTGAAGGCGACGTCGTCGCGTTGTGCGCCGGTGGAGCTGTGGATGACGCCGCCGGTCATGGAGCGGAACTCGCGGTTGTTGGAGTTGACGCGCATTTTGAGCAGCTGGTACTCCTCGGGCGCGGTGCCGTCGGGTGCGTAGATGAGGATGGAGACGGGGCGGGGGAGGGAGAGCTTGGAGGTGTTGCCGGGGACGTGGCCGTTCATGTCGGGCTTGACGATGCCGTCGGTGGCGAAGGACTTGAGGAAGCCGCCGGACTTGAAGTTGATGATCTCGGGGGCGAACTCGACCCAGTTGCCGGATTTGTCTTTGTAGTAGACGCCGATCTCATCGACGCCGGGGGGCAGCGCGGGGCCAGCGGCGATGGCGACCACCTGCGGCGGGGCTGAGGCGGCGGGACCGGCGTTTCTGGCGATCATGGCGCTGATCTCCTTGTCGGTGACGCCGGCCTGCTTGAGGGCGATCAGTGCATTGACACCGGTGTCGTAGTGGCCGGGCGAGGCAGCGATAGTTTGCGCGATGAGGTCTTCACCGAGGCCGGATTTGGAGAGCTTGATGACGGCGTCGTTGTCGAGCGTGGTCTGCGCGCGGAGGGATGTGGCGGCGCAGAGAAGGGCAACCAGCAGGGTGGCGAGTTGCAGGTACAGGGCAGTTCGACGTACGGACCTCATTCGGGCTCCTTGGGGGGTTGAGTGTCGGGCGAGAAGAGCAATGCTTCATGGTGCTGAACAGTGCAGCCAGAGTAGCGTTTCGCAGTATGGTTGGCAATGGTGAACGGGTGCGGCGAGGCTGCGGTTGCGTGGTCGCAGGCAGGCGCGGCATACTGTGGCGTGGTGAGGGAGAGGCGACGTGAAACTACTGGCAGGATGGGTCTTCGTATTGTTAAGCGGCGGGATGCAGCAGGCGTCTGCGCCGCCGGTGCGGATGGGGCTGTGGCAGATGACTACGACCAGCGCGATTCAGATGCCGGACATGCCGCAGATGGCGGAGCATCCGCAGACGATGCAGGCGCAGGTGTGCATGACGCCGGAGAGCTGGCGGGAGACGCTCGGCGAAGGAACGCAGAATATGAAGACCTGCCAGCACACCAACGACAAGATCACGGCGACGCATTACTCGTTCGATATTGTGTGCCCGGCGATCGGCGGTACGGGGCACGGAGAGATCGACTTTACGCAGGACCAGGCGCACGGGACGGTGCACATGGAGGCGTCGCCGGGCGGCCATCACTTTGTGGTGGACTCGACCGTGCAGAGCCGGTTTGTGAGCACGGCGTGCGGCGATGTGAAGCCCGGTCAGGCGCAGTTGGGCAGGTGAGCGCGGCGGTTTGGTGCGCGGTGCGTGCTGTGGTAGATTTAGGTATGCGTTCGAGCGGTTGCGGCGGGCGCGTGCGTGTGTCGTTCGGGCTGGCGTAGCTCAGCTGGTAGAGCACCTGATTTGTAATCAGGCGGTCGGGGGTTCAAATCCCTTCGCCAGCTCCAGACTTCAGTTCCGGTAGTACCCCGGCGACAGGCGATGTTTGGTTGTACCTGCCAGTGGTTACCGTCTTGCAAGGTTCACCATGCACAATTCAGAGCAAGGACGATCTGCGTGAGAAGGCTTCGCGCTGGTTGGCTACGGGTTGGGCTGGAGACGGTTGTCGGGCTGGCGGGCGGGATGCACAGGTGGCCGAGTGGTTAATGGCAGCAGACTGTAAATCTGCCGCGTTATGCGCTACGAAGGTTCGAATCCTTCCCTGTGCACCACTTTTTTTGAACGAGGGCGAAGGAGAGCAGATGGATATGACTCCTTCAGGCGACGGCAGGCTGGTGGTGTCGTTGACGGTGTTTGCAGGGCTCGCCGTGCTGGTGTGGCGAACGATGGAGCCGGGTCGGTATCAAGAGTTGACCTGGTTGCTGCTTGGATTTTTCGCGTTTCGCACACTGCTGACGTGGTTGCGGGGGCGGTCGAGCAGGTAGACTGGTAAGGCGTTCGGCGCACGGTGCCGCGCGTGTAGTAGCAGGACAGGCTGATGTAGCTCAGTGGTAGAGCACTCCCTTGGTAAGGGAGAGGTCATGGGTTCAAGCCCCATCATCAGCTCCAGACTTTTTTTGAGGTTTGGTTTCGACCGCGGGCGGGAGTAACTCAGTGGTAGAGTCACAGCCTTCCAAGCTGTTGGTCGCGGGTTCGATTCCCGTCTCCCGCTCCAGACTCCAAAGCCAGGAATGCAGGAACCGGAACCAACCATGTCACAGACCCATTCAGGATACGAAGTAGATCGCTCGACAGCCCTGTACGAGCGCCCCGCTGTGGCCATTGGCGACGCGGCGACGTTTGCCGCGGTGAAGGCCGCAGTGGAAGGCAAGTTTGCGGCCGGCAACGTGGAGAGCTTCATGAAGTCGCTGGAGCGGGCGAAGCTGCGGATTCGCGACTTTGAGGCCGTGGCCAAGGCCGGCAAGCTGGGCGCAGAGACAGCGGCGCAGTATGCGAAGCTGCCGATGGGCGACCAGGCGCTGGTGCGCGAGTTGTACCTGGCCAGCCTGGAGCGCGTGGAGATGGGGCTGCGTGACAAGTACTTCAAACTGTATGCGTACTATTGAGGCTTGGCGCTAGCTGCCAAACGCAGATTCCCTTGCGGGAATGACAATCAAAACGGAAAATTATTGGGAGAAAGTGAGTCGTCATGGCGAAGGAAAAGTTTGACCGGAGCAAGCCGCACGTAAACATTGGAACGATCGGGCACATCGATCACGGCAAGACGACGTTGACGGCGGCGATCACGAAGGTGTTGAGCAAGCACAACCCGCACAACACGTTCCGCTCGTTTGACACGATCGA
>JAJZFE010000434.1 GCA_021798655.1 Acidobacteriota bacterium
GCACCGTGTAAGGCGGTCGCGCGCCTTCGCATACAGCATGTTGCTCACCCGCTGGCTGCCCACCTGCAGAATCCGGTTCGTCGACCGCGCGGCCTCAATGATCTCCGGCCCGTCCGAGTACAGGTGGATCATCGGCTTCTCCAGATACACGTCCTTGCCCGCGTGCATCGAGTCCACCGCCGCCTGCTTGTGCCAGTGGTCCGGCGTGGCAATCAGCACCGCGTCCACGTCGCTGCGGCTCAGAATCTCGCGATAGTCGCGCGTCGTAAATACGTCCGCGCCCCACAGCTCCTTGGCATGAGCCAGGCGGCCGTCGTAGCAGTCCGCCACGGCCACCAGCTTCACGCCCGGAACCTGGATCGCCGTCTTCGTGTCGCCCTGTCCCTGGATGCCGGCGCCGATCAGCGCCAGCTGAATGTTGTCGTTGGCCGAACGCCGCGCACCCTGTGCAAACAGCGGGCGCAGCTGAGCAGCGGTTCCGGCGAGCGTAGCGGTCTTCACCGCCGACTGAAGAAAGGTCCTGCGATCCATCTTGCGCATCATTTTGACTCTCGAAGGGTGGGGTGCTTGCAATCGCGTAACACTATAGAGCAGCGCGCGCGCACTTGGGAAATCGATTGACTTGAACCCCGATCCACAACCCCTCTACGCCGACTCCCTACGCCGGAGGCAGCACCACTGCCAGCAGCTTCGGGATATGCGCCTCCAGATACTCCCGGTTCAGCAGCTCCGGGCTGAACAGCGCATTCAGCGCAAAGCCCTCCAGCAGCGCCTCGATCGCCAGCGTCTTGCTCTGCATCTGGCGGGTATCGCTCATCTCGCTGAAGAACTCGGCCAGCTCCTCTTCGTGCACCCGCGTGCTCGCCTCCAGGTGCTTCTGCGCCAGCTCCGCGCGCAGCTCCGGATGCCGCAGCACAAACAGCTTGAACTCGATCTGCAGCAGCAGCGAGTCCGTGTCGCAGATCTGCTCGATGATGTGCCGGTTCACCGCTGCGTTGCGTCCGGCCTCATCGCACGCCTCGTCCAGCCGCGTCCGAATCTCCCGTGCCTTGCGCTGCATCGCCCCCGCCCGCAGCGCCAGAAATACCTCGGTCTTGCTCTCGAAGTTCGCATAGAACGCCCCGCGGCTGCGCCCTGCCTCGGCTGCGATGTCCTCGATCCGCGACGCCTCGAACCCGTCCCGCGCAAAGATCTTCTCAGCCGCCGCCAGCAGCGCCGCACGTGTCCGCTCGGAGCGCAACGCCTGCTGGTTCAGCCTCGGTGCCAGATCGTCGTCCGCAGCCGCCGTCACCGGCCCGGCCGCTCTTTCCACAATCTTTTCCGCCATCTTTTTGCACCTTTCGGCCTGATGCAAGCATATATACATCCGTGTATGTTTTTCAATACGAAGAGTTCTGCCTGTCCAACTGAACGCGGCATCTCACTTTTTCTGAGGTAATCCCTGTATGTCTCTCCGTCTTCGCCCGCTGCGTGCGGGTCTCGCAGCTTTCGGTGTCTCGGCTATGGGCATCCTCTCGCTGGCCGGCTGCAACTCCGCCGCGCCGCCCGCCGCCATGATGGGAGCCGGCGGCCCTGTGCCGGTTCAGGTGGTCACCGCCTCCGAGCAGAACGTGCCCGTCACCGGCGAGTGGGTCGCCCAGACCGATGGCTTCGTCAACGCGCAGATTCAGCCCCAGGTCTCCGGCTACCTCATCCGCCAGGACTACCGCGAAGGCAGCCAGGTCAGCAAGGGCCAGGTGCTCTTCGAGATCGATCCGCGTCCGCTGCAGGCCACGCTCGACCAGGCCAAGGGCCAGCTCGCGCAGGCCCAGGCGCAGGTCGAGCTCGCCACCATCAACGTCAAGCGCGACACGCCGCTCGCCGAGGCGCACGCCATCGCCCAAAGCCAGCTCGACACCGAAACGCAGACGCTCGCCGCCTACAAGGCCGCCGTCGCCTCTGCGCAGGCGCAGGTCAGCTCCGCAGAGCTGAACCTCGGCTTCACCAGGGTGCGCTCGCTCATCGACGGCGTCGCCGGGCAGGCCGCGGTGCAGGTCGGCAACCTCGTCGGGCCCACGTCGGTGCTCACCTCGGTCTCGCAGCTCAACCCGCTCAAGGTCTACTTCTCCATCAGCGAGCAGGAGTATCTCGCTCTCGTCGCGCGCGCCCGGCAGGGCGGCCACGGCGACCTGCTCAACGCCGGCAGCGCCATCCCGCTCAAGCTCACGCTGGCCAACGGCGAGGTCTATCCGCAGACCGGCCACATCATCTTTGTGGACCGCAGCGTCAGCGCGCAGACCGGCAGCCTGCGCATCGCGGCGCAGTTCGCCAACCCCGGCAACGTGCTGCGTCCCGGCCAGTTCGGCCGCATCGCCGCGCAGACGCAGATTCTGCAGAACGCCGTCGTCGTCCCGCAGCGGGCCATTGGCGAGCTGCAGGGCATGAACCAGGTCAACGTCGTCGGCAGCGACAACGTCGTCCACGTCCGCACCGTCAAGCTCGGCGCGCAGATCGCCGGCAACGAACCCATTAGGAGCGACAGCACGTCGTCGTCCTCAGCGGACTGCAGCCCGGCGAGACCGTCGTCACCGAGGGCCTCGACAAGATCCGCGACGGCGCCAAGGTCTCCACCCAGCCTGACACTTCGGCCACACGGCCGCCAACGGCGCTCAGCAACCAGGGAAGCTAACCATGTCAAAGTTCTTTATCCGCCGGCCCATCGTGGCTATGGTGATCGCGATCCTCATGGTGATCGGCGGCCTTGTGTCGCTGCTCAGCCTGCCCACCGCACAGTTTCCCAACATCGTTCCCCCCGAGATTCTCGTCCAGGCCATCTACCCCGGTGCCGATGCCAGGACGCTCGAACAGTCTGTCGCCACGCCCATCGAGCAGCAGATGAACGGCGTGGACAACATGAACTACATGGAGTCCACCAACGCCAGCAACGGCGTCACGCAGCTGACCGTGGACTTCGACGTGGCCACCAACTCGGACACCGACCAGATCCTCTCGCAGCTGCGCGTCTCCCAGGCGCAGAGCCAGCTGCCGGTGCAGGTCTCCGCCGCCGGCCTCACGGTGCAGAAGTCGCTCTCCTCGCCGCTGATGCTCATCGCCGTCTCGTCGCCGAACTCCACCTACGACGGCACGTTCCTGGCCAACTACGCCTACATCAACCTGGTCGACGAGATCACCCGCGTCAAGGGCGTCTCCCGCGTGCAGGTCTTCGGCGCCGGCCAGTACGCGCTGCGTATCTGGGTCAAGCCCGACCAGCTCGCCAAGCTCGGCGTCACTGTCCCCGAGATCACGCTCGCCCTGCAGACGCAGAACACCGTCAACCCCGCCGGCCAGATCGGCGGCGAGCCCGTACCCGGCGGACAGGAGTTCACCTACACGGTCCGCACCCAGGGTCGTCTGGTCTCCGCCGAAGACTTCGGCAACATCATCCTGCGCAGCAACCCCGACGGCTCCGTCCTGCACCTGAAGGATGTCGCGCGCATCGAGCTCGGCGCACAGACCTACAACCTCGCC
>JAJZFE010000017.1 GCA_021798655.1 Acidobacteriota bacterium
ATCTGATGACTTTGCAGCGTTGGCGATACCGGGCGTATAGAGCAGGCGGCGCGGGCTGGATGGAACGGGTCTGGTTTTAAAGAAGCTCCTGAGCGGAGCGCATGAGGCGGAGAGAGATGGCTGAACCGCAACATGTACCGGTTCTTTTGGAAGCGAGTCTGGAGTATTTGAATGTGCGCCGGGGCGGCGTGGTGGTGGATGCGACGCTCGGGTTTGCGGGTCACTCGACGGCGATTGCGGGGCGGCTGGGGCCGGAGGGCAGGCTGATCGCGTTTGATCGCGATGAGGCTGCGATGGCGCGAGCGAAGGCGCGGCTGGCGGCGTTGGCCGACGAGCTGGGCAGCGAGATGCCAGCGGTGGAGTTTGTGCCGCGGGCGTTTTCGGAGATCGCCGAGGTGATTGCGCCGGGGACGCTGGATGGTTTGCTGGCGGACTTTGGCGTGAGCAGTATGCAGCTGGACGAGGCGCACAGAGGATTTAGTTTTCGGGCCGACGGGCCGCTGGACATGCGGATGGATCCGCGCAGCGCGCTGACGGCCGAACAAGTGGTAAATCAGGCTGACGAGGAAGACCTCGCCAATCTGATTTACGAATACGGAGAGGAAAGGAGGTCGCGGAGAATCGCCAGAGCTATTGTGCGGGCGCGGCCGGTGACGACGACAGCAGAGCTTGCTCGCATCGTTGCCGGTTGCGTCCCGCCGATAAAAAAGTCTGAGCGAGGTCACGGAGGTGGTGGCCAGATTCATCCAGCGACCAGGACCTTTCAGGCGATCCGTATTCGCGTGAATGATGAGTTGGGCGAGATTGAATCGCTGCTGAGGAGCGCGGAGTCTCTGCTGAAGCCGGGTGGGCGAGTGGTGCTGATCAGCTTTCACTCGCTGGAAGACCGGCTGGTGAAGGACAAGTTTAAAGAGGCGGCGAAGGATGGCGGCCTGGAGATGTTGACGAAGAAGCCGGTGGTGGCGGGCGAGGAAGAGTCGCTGCGCAACCCACGGAGCCGGAGCGCGAAGTTGCGGGCGGCGGAGAAGATTGCAGTTGTGGCGCAGAGTGCAGGCCGTAGAGATGATCGGCAGGGCAGGCGGCGGCGTTGAAGGTGCTTGTGCAGAGGCTTGGAGATTTGCGGTGGTCCGAAATGCGGGGGTCTCTCCGCTATGCATCGCGATGAAGCTGCGATGCTCCGGTCGAGATAACAACGCTTGAGCTGGTTGGAAGATGAAGTAGCAACAAGTGAGCAGGGAAGGCGGCAGGCGATGGCGACGATGGCGATGGGCGGGCAGGAGATGGTGGAGATGCAGGGCCGCGCTGCCGTGCGGCAGCCGCAGGCTGTGCGTCGAGCGGCGAGTGTGGCGGACAGGAACCGCGAGCTGCTGGAGCAGCAGCGTGCGTGCCGTCGCGGACCGACGCCGGAGATGTTCTTCGCAAAGTACATCGACAACACGCGGCTGAAGAAGGCGGACGATCCGGACCGCAAGCGCGAGATGTTTACGTTCACGGCTGTGATGGCGATGTTCTTTCTGCTGACGATGGTGTATGTGTGGCAGCATTTTTCGGCGATCGAAGTGGGCTATAACGTCGAGGCGCAGAAGCATCAGGTGGAGCTGCTGCGCGAGGAGAATCATCAGTTGCAGCTGACCGAGGCGCAGTTGAGCGATCCGGGCCGGATTGATGCGCTGGCCAGGCAGCTGGGTTTGCAGGCACCGATGCCGGGCCAGGTGGTTCGGCAGGATGCGACGCAGGACGGAGCGGTGCTGGCGCAGGCGCATGTGCCGGGGTTAGGGGTCAGGGACTAGGGGTTAGGGAAGCGACGATGAAGAAGATGGCGCGCAAGACACTGACGGCACCGATACGCAGAGTGCGGTTTGTGTGGGTGGCGCTGTTTTTTTGTGCGTGGACGGCGGCGATCGGGCTGAGGCTGGTGTGGCTGCAGGTGGTGCGGCACGCGGAGTTTGCCGAGCGCGCGCAGAAGCAGCAGCAGCGGACGTTCGAGGTGGCGCCGCGGCGCGGAGTGCTGTACGACCGCAACCTGCGCGAGATGGCGATGACGGTGCAGGTGGACAGCATCTATGCGGTGCCGAGCGAGCTGGGAGAGAACAAGGCGAGCGACGCGGAGATCCTGGCGAAGATCGTGCACGTGGATCCGAAGGACAAGTTCACGAGTGAAGGGCAGATTGAGGGTCGGCTGAACGGGCAGCGGAACTTTGCGTGGGTGGCGCGCAAGGTGGATGCGGATACGGCGAGCCGCGTGCGCGATCTGAACCTGAAGGGCATCTACTTTCAGAAGGAGTTCAAACGCTTCTACCCGAACGGGCAGGAGGCGGCGCAGATGCTGGGGTATGTGGGCACGGACGATGAAGGACTCGGCGGGATGGAGCTGAAGTTCGACGAGGCGCTGCACGGCGAGCCAGGGCATGTGCTGACGGCCATTGATGCGAAGCGGCACGTGCTGGGTTCGGAGGAGAACGATCCGGAGCCGGGCGAGAACCTGGTGCTGACGATCGATTCGAACATCCAGTACATGGCCGAGCGCGCGCTGGACGCGCAGATGGCGAAGGTGAAGGCGCTGCACGGAACGGTGGTGGTGCAGGACCCGAACACGGGGCAGATCCTGGCGCTGGCGGTGAGTCCGCGATTCAATCCGAACGACAAGAAACACATGGACGCGGATGTGTTGACGAACCTGGCGGTGAGCGATGTGTATGAGCCGGGCTCGACGTTCAAGCTGGTGACGTACTCGGCGGCCGTGGACGCGGCGGGTGTGCAGCCGACGGACATTGTGGACTGCCAGGGTGGGAGCATCAATCTGTATGGGCGCATCATTCATGACGACAAGTCGGACATGGGGATGGGCAGAGTGACGGTGCAGCGGGCGCTGGAGAAGTCGAGCGACGTGGCGGCGGTGAAGCTGGCGCTGAAGGTGGGGCCGCAGAAGTTTTATGACTACATGAAGGCGTACGGGTTCGGCGACCGGTCGGGCATTGAGCTGCCGAGCGAGACGCGCGGACTGCTGCAGTCGCCGCGGCGGTGGAGCGCGACGAGCATTGGGTCGCTGGCGATTGGGCAGGAGGTGGGCGTGACGCCGGTGCAGCTGGTGACGATGGTGTCGACGATTGCAAACGGGGGTGTGTATCTGCCGCCGCATGTGCTGCTGCAGGAGACGGACGAGCAGAAGGGCAATCCGAAGCTGCAGCCGGTGGCGTTTCGTCCGGAGAGCAGGCTGCCGATGCCGCTGCCGGAGGGCGCGCATCGGGTGATCAGCGAGCAGACGTCGGCGAAGATGCGGATGATGATGCAGGGGATTGTGCAGGAGGGGACGGGCACGCCGGCGCAGCTGAACGGGTACAGCGCGGCGGGCAAGACTGGGACGGCGCAGAAGTTTGACCGCGTGACGCACACGTACTCGCACACGAAGCTGGTGGCGAGCTTTGCGGGGTTTGCGCCGGTGCAGCATCCGGCGATCTCGGTGACGGTGGTGATCGATACGCCGACGGTGGGCAGCCTGTAT
>JAJZFE010000365.1 GCA_021798655.1 Acidobacteriota bacterium
ATCTCATGCCGACGACGAAAAGACCGATCCGGCAGGCAACGCAGGGAACCGCGTGGCGTGCGGAGTGGTGAAGTATTAGGGGATAGGGAGTCGGGGTTGGGGAGTAGAGGGGCGGCCAGGGGCCTGATATGGGCTGAACAGCCTGTACTGTATAGTCAGGTGAGCCTTGAAGGGCTGCAGCCCCATACTCCCCACCCCCTATTCCCTGCTTTCACGGAACTGTTACGGGGGGCGTTGCGTATGGAACAACATGGCGACGGCAGCAGTTTCGGCGATGTTGCGGCGGGAGACAGGGACGGGCTGGCGGAGTGCGCCGCGTTCGGTGGCTCCGGCAGGCGACAAGGCGAGGGCCCGGAGGCAGGTAGCCGAACCGGAGCGCACGTCCCCACAGGAGGTTCGACCCGTTATGTCGAGGTCGTACCAGTATTTAGAGCCGGGATCACTGGAGCCGCGCAAGGGCGGCGGATCGCTGGATGTGCAGATGGCGGGTCAGGCGGTGAGTCCGGAGCGGGCGGCGGCGATCGCCGAGCAGCGCGAGCTGGCCGAACTGGCCGCGCGGTGCCTGGCGGGCGACGCGCAGGCGTGGGAGAAGCTGGCCCGGACGCAGCATCGGCGCATCTATGGAATCTGCTACCGGTTTACGGGGTCGCAGTCGGACGCCGAAGACCTGACGCAAGAGGCGTTTTTGAAGATGTACCGCAACCTGGGCAGCTTCGACCCGGCCAAGGGCGGCTTTACAACGTGGCTGACGACGCTGACCCGGAACCTGCTGGTGGACAACTACCGGCGCTCGCGGATGGAGCGGGCGAGCGATTCGCTGGACGAGACCTACGACGGCGAAGACGACGGGATGACCCGCGGCGACCGGCTGGCCGATGGCGGCAAGTCGCAGGAGCAGCTGGTCAGTGGAATGCAACTGCGAGCGCAGATTCAAGAGGCGCTGAAGCAGGTGTCCCCGGAGCTGCGCGAGGCGGTGATTTTGCGCGACCTGGAAGACATGGACTACAAAGATATCGCTGACGTTCTCGGCGTCCCGCAGGGCACGGTGAAGAGCCGCATCAGCCGCGGACGCGCAGAACTGGCAAGGCTTTTGAAACGTATAGAAGGGCAGGTGATGTGAGGTGGCAGACATGACCCAATTCGATGACATGTTCGACAGGAGCAAGGACGCGCCAGCGAGCTGCGTGCTGTGCGAGACGATGCTGCCGGAGGCAGTGGACGGCGCGTTGACGCCGGAAGAGCAGCGCGCGTTCGACGCCCACGTTGCCGGCTGCACGCACTGCGCGCAGGAGCTGGCCGAGGCGCAGCGCGGCGCGGCGTGGCTCTCCATGCTGAAGACCAAGGCGCCCGAGCCGCCGGTCGGCCTGCTGGAACGGATTCTGGCCGAAACGTCGGGGACGGTGGTTGCGACCGCGGCGATGGCCGAGCCGGTATGGAGCGTTCCCGAGACGCCCAAGACGCAGGGCGGATGGAGCCGGCGGTGGGCGGAGACGCGCATGAAGCTGAGCGAGGCGTTCTCGTTCAGCAACGCGCAGATGCTGCTGCAGCCCCGGCTGGCGATGACGGCGGCGATGGCATTCTTCTCGCTGGCGCTGACGCTGAACCTGATGGGCGTGCACGTGAGTGACCTGCACGCCTCCAGCTTTACGCCGAGCGGCATACGGCGCAACCTGGCCGATGCGGGCGCAAGCGCGACACGGCAGATTGTGAACATGCGCGTGGTGTACCAGATGGAGTCTCGCGTGGACGAGCTGCGCGGGAACGGACAGCAGTAGCGAAGCACCCACGATGGATGGATGGCTGGACCAGCCGCTGGTAGAAGCCTGCAGTGCTAAGCACCCTGGGATGGAAGGAAGGCGCGTACGATGAGCGACGAGACGAACGACACAACGAACTACGGCAACACGGCCCCCGGCGAGAGCGGGGCAACGGCCGGCACGGCAGAGCGGGTGGGCTTCTGCCAGGACTGCGGCACTCCGCTGACGCGGGAGACAGCGAGGCCGGTCGGCGCGGGCGTCTTCTGCGAGCCATGCCTCGCGGCGCGCGTGGGCACAACGGCGACGGGCAACTCGCAGTCTGGCTACACGACCGTTCCTCCGGTTGCAGGCGGGCCAGTGCCGGCGAGCAGCGTGCCGCACCCGGTGCTGGCAGGCTTTCTGGGGCTGATCCCCGGCGTGGGCGCGATGTACAACGGGCAGTATGCGAAAGGAATCGCGCACCTGGTGATCTTTGTCGTCCTGACCTCGCTGGCTGACCATGCGGATATGTTTGGAGTCATCGTCGCGGGCTGGGTCTTCTACCAGGTCTTCGACGCGTATCACACGGCCAAGGCACAGCTGGAAGGCCGGCCGCTGCCGAATCCTTTCGGTCTGAACGATATCGGCGAGCGCATGGGTTTTGGCCGGCCGGCAGGTACTGCTCCCGCTGCAGGCGCGGGAACGCCGACAGGCAACACCACTGCCAGCTACAGCGCGCCGGGCAGCACGAGCTATGGGACAGCGTACTCGCAGCCGTACACGCCGCCGTATGTGCCGCCCTATGTGCCTCCGACAAGCGGCCCGGACTGGGTTGGCTACGTTCCGCCCACCAACTTTGCCGGTGCACCGCCGGTGACGCCGACCGGTGCAGCCGGGGCCGCGTGGGGACAGGCTCCCTATGGAGCGACGTACACCGGCAGCGACGTGAGTGGCACGCCCCTCTCTGCGGCGCGACGGTTTCCGCTCGGAGCGATATGGTTGATCGGCCTCGGGATCGTGTTTCTGCTGTTCGAGTTTGGGCAGCAGTGGGGCTGGAGCCTGAACATGAACTGGGTGCTGGCCTTGTTGTTTGCGGGCCTGGCGGCGATGACCGCTGCGCGCAGATTGCGTCCCGGGGTGCAGGCGGCGTTTGCGCTGCGCTGGCCGGTGGTGCTGGGCGTGCTGGCGGTGCTGTTCGGGCTGCAGGCGATGAACGTGGCGTCGCTGGGCAGAACGTGGCCGGTGCTGCTGGTGGCGCTGGGAGCGATGCTGATCGTGGAACGCACTGCGCTCTCGCAGATCAGCTATGGCGCGCCCGCGTATCCTGCGAGTGCCTCCGTGGTGCCGCCGATGGATGAAGCGTTCGGCGAACGGAGCCGCGCATCGTGGGCGACGACAACCGACCCCGCGCACACGCTGGACGCCACGCACAACATCGATGTCGACAAGGATGGGCAAGCGCGATGAGCACCTATCCTCCTCCCCCTCCTTCCTATGACCGCGGTGCCGCGAAGGCCGCGTATCGTGCACAGCAGCAGGCGTATCGAGCGCAGCAGCGGATGCAGCGCTCGGCGTGGAAGGCGCAGCGACGCGCACTGCGACGTAGCTCGATTGTGGGCCCGCTGATCCTGCTGGCTCTCGGCGTGTTCTTTCTGCTGGTGGAGTTGCACCGCCTCTCGCCGTTCTTCGCGCTGGAGTGGTTCGGCCGCTGGTGGCCGGTGGTGCTGATTCTTGCCGGCGTGGTGCTGGTGGTGGAGTGGATACT
>JAJZFE010000268.1 GCA_021798655.1 Acidobacteriota bacterium
TGGACATCCAACCGCAAGCAGTTTGCCCGGCTCACCAGCTATCTCGTCGGCGTGCTCATCACGTTCTACGTGCTGCTCTTCGGCCCTGTCTCGGGCTTCAGCATCAACCCCGCTCGCACGGTCGGCTCGGCGTGCTTCGCACATGTCTGGACGGCGCTGTGGCTCTACTTCACGGCGCCGCTGCTGGGCATGTTCGCCGCCGCACAGCTCTACATCGCGCTCTATGGCAAGCAGCACGTTCGCTGCGCCAAGCTGCATCACACACCCAGCTACCTCTGTCGCTGCAACAATGCGCACAGCACCGACAGCGAAGAAATCATCTCCCGCAGCAAAGCCTGATCCACGAAAGGCATCACACCCACCATGCCCACCTCATACGACGCGATCATCATCGGAACAGGAGCCGGCGGCGGAGCTCTCGCTCACCGCCTCGCCCACGCAGGCAAGCAGATTCTCATCCTCGAACGCGGCGGCTTCCTGCCGCAGGAGAAGCTGAACTGGTCCACCTCTGCGGTCTTCCTCGACAACCGTTACCACACCAAAGAGACGTGGCAGGACAAGGACGGCAAGCCCCTGCACCCGCAGCAGGCCTACTTCGTCGGCGGCCAGACCAAGGTCTACGGCGCGGCCATGTTCCGTATGCGCGCCCAGGACTTCGGCATCATCCAGCACCAGGGCGGCATCTCGCCCGCATGGCCCATCGGCTACGCGGACATCGAGCCGTACTACTCGCAGGCCGAAGAGCTCTACCACGTCCACGGCGACCTCGGCACCGCGCCGACGGTGCCTGGCGGCTACGGCTCGTCCTTCGACCCCACCGAGCCCTATCACTCCAAACCCTATCCCTACGCGGCGTTTGGCAACGAGCCGCGCATGCAGGTAATCGAAGACGCCGTCCGCAAACTCGGCGTCAACACCTTCCCCATCCCCCTCGGCCTCAAGCGCAACGCCACCGATCCTGTCGCCAGCAAGTGTGTTCGCTGCGATACCTGCGACGGCTATCCCTGCCTCGTCCACGCGAAGTCCGATGCAGACATCAACTGCATCCGCGAGATCATCGCACTGCCCAACGTCACGCTGATGACCAGCACCCGCGTGCTGCGCCTGTTGACGAACTCCACGGGCACAGCCGTCACAGACGTCGAAGTGCTGCACGCTGACTCCAACCAGACGGCTCGCTACTCCGCAGGCATCTTCGCTCTCTGTGCCGGCGCCATCAACTCCGCCGTTGTGCTGCTGCAGTCCGCCAACGACAAGCATCCACGCGGCCTCGCGAACAACTCATCCGATCAGGTGGGCCGTAACTTTATGGTCCACCAGGCCGACGCATTGCTCGCCATCACCACCGACACCAACACCGACAGCTATACCAAGACCTGGGGCACCAACGACTTCTACCTCCGCGATCCCGACCCGGCCTACCCATTTCCGCTCGGCCAGGTGCAGCCCGTCGGCTCCTTCCACCACGAGATGATGAAGGGCGACGCGCCGCCGCTCACTCCCGGCTTCGTGCTCGAAACGATGAAGCACCGCGCCGTGCCCTGGTGGCTCACCACCGAAGACCTGCCCGACCCCGACAACCGCGTCACGCTGGTGAATGCGACGCCCTCCGCAGCGATCCCCTCGGATATCTCGCAGCAGCCCGGCATCGCTGGTGTACACGGTGCCGGCGACACCGGCCTCTACAACGAGAGCACAAGCGTCGCGATCGCCCCGCAAGGCCGCATCCAGCTCAGCTACACGCCCAACAACGTCGCGAGCTTCAACCGCCTGAAAGACCGCTGGGTCGCAACGCTGAAAGAGGCGGGCCACGCGGACATGCACCTGCCGCTCAGCGCGTACTTCAAAAAGCGCATCCCGCTCGAAGGCGTCGGCCACCAGAACGGCACCTGCCGCATGGGCAACGACCCCACCACCAGCGTGCTCGACGCACACTGCAAAGCCCACGACCTCGACAACCTCTACGTCGTCGATGCCTCCTGCTTCCCGTCCTCGTCGGCCGTGAATCCGTCGCTAACGATCATCGCCAACGCATTGCGCGTTGGCGATCATCTGCTCACAGAACGTTTGAAGTAATCTACAGCGTCAGAATCACGGGGCCATCCTTCGTGATGGCGACCGTGTGCTCGAAGTGCGCGCTCAGGCTGCCGTCCACCGTGATGGCGGTCCAGCCGTCCTCCAGCACCTTCACCTCGGCCGAGCCCGCATTGATCATCGGCTCAATCGCCAGCACCAT
Source organism: Acidobacteriota bacterium (assembly GCA_021798655.1). The sequence goes on from JAJZFE010000268.1 coordinate 2,237, forward strand.
GCCGGCCTTCAGCCGCGGGCCCTTGCCGGGCGTACCGTAGTTCGGCACCTGCGGATCTTCGTGCATGTTTTTCCCAATGCCGTGTCCTACAAACTCGCGCACCACGCCGAATCCCTGCGCCTCGCACATCTGCTGCACCGCATACGAAATATCAAACAGCCGCCCACCCACCTGCGCCTGATCGATGGCCGCATACAGCGAAGCCTCCGTCACACGCAGCAGCTTCTCCGCCGCGGCACTCAGCTTGCCCACCGCATGAGTCACCGCGCAGTCCGAGTAGTAGCCGTCGATGATGACCCCGCAGTCCACCGAGACCACATCGCCCTCGTTCAACACACGCTTCTCATTCGGAATGCCGTGGATCACCTCGTTGTTGACCGACGTGCACAGCACCGCAGGAAAGCCGTGATAGCCCTTGAACGCTGCCTTCGCGCCGAGCTCCTGTACCTTCGCCTCGGCCGCACGCTCCAGGTCCATCGTCGTCGCACCGGGGCGGACAACAGCCTTCACCGCGTCGTGAACCTTGCGCAGCGCAATGCCCGACACGCGCATCTTCTCAATCTCAGCAGCGGATTTAATGTGAATTGCCATACGATCCAGGCGACCAGTCTCTCTCAGATTTTTTTGATGCGAGGCGCACGTTGAACGACTCGCGACACCGCGCGAGCCATTACTCTTCGGGATGGTGGCGCAGACTCAGCAGTGCCGACCGAATCGCATGAGTCACATCATCCACGTGTTGATCGCCATCGACCTCGGCGAAACGATTGCCATGCTCGCGGTAATACTCAATCACAGCGGATGTCTTCTGCGCGAACGCCTTCATGCGCTCGTGAAAGACCTCAACCGTATCGTCGGCACGCTGCTCCAGCGCACTGCCATCCACATCGCACACGCCTTCGACCTGCGGCGGGTTCGTATAAATGTTGTAGATGCGACCGGCTGGCGAGATCCGACGACCCGTGATGCGCTCCAGCAACACCTTCTCCGGCACCACGATGCTCACCGCAACCACCGGCAGCAGGTACGCCACCAGCTGCCCGTCGAGCCACTCAGCCTGGTTCAGCGTCCGCGGAAATCCATCCAGGATGTAACCATGCTGCGTGTCCGGTTGCCGCAGCCGATCCGCCACCATCTGGTTCACCAGATCATCCGGAACAAACTGCCCCTTCGCCATCAACTCTTCCGCCATCATGCCCAGCGGTGTATGGTTTCTGCGATGCTCACGCAGCAGGTCGCCGGTGGAGATCTGCGGGATTC
>JAJZFE010000512.1 GCA_021798655.1 Acidobacteriota bacterium
GCTCCGCCCTCCAGGCCGACCCCTTCGAGGCCCTCGCCGCCGAATCAGCCGCAGTCGAACCCGTCGCAGTCGAACCCGCCGCAGTCGAACCAAGCCCAGCGCTGGCCTGATCCCACCCTCCAGCGCGTCGCACTTGCCGTTGCCGTCGCTCTTGCATCTCCTCTTGCATCTGCCCTTGCCGCCCCGCTCACAGAGGAAATCCGCCTCTGCTGTCCCACCAAACGCCTCAAGTCGGCCACAACCGTGCCGATAGATCAAGGGAACCGTAAAAAACTGTCCGCTAATCGTGTAGCGCCGCCTCTGCACTGGTAACCTGCAGCGCCCACGCCGCATCACACCTGTAGTGCGAAAGCCCCGAGGACACTCCCATGAAGGACACCCTGATCGCCCGCACGTCGTCTCCGCGCCGCCAGCCGTCCACCGTGTTGGCACCCCACCGCACCACGCACGGCAGCTGCGCCTGGTCGCTGCCCTCGCGCAATGACACCCTGCGCCAGCCGCAGGACGGTGCTGCTGCTGCCGCCTCACTCCGCTCCATCGACGGCCGCGCCCTCTCCAATCCGCTCGTCGAAGCCGAGGACGCCCGCCTCAGCGGAACCCTGCGTTCGCTCGCACGCCGCGTCAAAGGCCTGAACTTCATCGCCGCCCGGCCGGCCGACACCCTGCTCCGCGCTGACACCTACCCGGCCGACTACTTCGCCGAGCCACCCATCGCCGCCTTCTCGCCCATCCCCACCCCGCAACGCAGCGAGCTCCAGCGCAGCGAGTCCCCACGCAGCGCATCAGACCTCATCCGCCCGCGCACCAGCAAAGCCGCACCCAAACCCGCACCCAGGCTCGCTCCCCAGGCGCAAGTCGCCTAAATCACCCATCGCCTCAAGCACCAGCTACCCTACTGCCCCGGCTCATTGTCCGGATGCTGATTCAGCCGATACCCCGGCTGGACTCGCGTTGCCTCAAAGCTGGTAATCAGCCACGTCCCGTTCGGCAGCCGCTGATACACCCGCGTGTACCGGAAGCTCCCCTGCACCGGCTTCCCGTCCGCCTGCGCCTCCACCTCGGCCAGCGACGTCACAATCGCGGTATGCCCGATCAGCTTCACCCGCGATTCGGTCGTCTGCAGCCTGGTCATCATCAAGGTCCGATTCCGCATCCGGTCCAGCTGCTGGCTCTTGGTCACCAGGTCGCCCGTCGCGGTCACGCCCAGGTAGTCGTCCGACAGCAGCTTGTCCATCGCCGGCACATCGTCGGTCAGCATCGCCTGCTCCCACTGACGCTCCAGCGCCTCCACCTGTTCGCGCTCCATCCGGTGCGGATGCAGCGTCTTGCGGTGCGCTCCCTGCCCCGACTGCCCATACCCCGGCGCGGCCGCCACCGCAGCGCCCAGCATCAATAGCAGTACAGTTTTCAATCCGAAACGTAGCGACATGGGTGTACCGGATACTATGCCCACATCCCGCAGCGCGTCAAAGTCCTCGCTCCCGCCCTGTCGTGCAGCTGTCCCCATGCCAGCCTCCGCAACCGCAGTCTACGACACTTTCATTGCACTTGGATGCAATCGCGCCGCTGCGTTATGCCAACGCGATCAGAACTTCCATCTGTCGCTCCAGCATCTTCTGGTACAGCACCCCCACCGCATACCGCGCAAAGTGCGCCGTCCCCCGATGATGCTCCACCGCCGCATCGTCCGCATACTGCTCATAGATCAGCACCGTATCCGGGTTCGACTCCACCGTATGCGGAACATAGCTCACGCACCCAGGCTCCTTGCGCGACTCCGCGGCCAGCACCCGCAGCGCCTCCGCAATCTCCTCGCGATCCTCTGCCCGAAACATCATCCGTACGGTAAAGCTGACCATCGCAACCTCTTCTCTTAGCTTTTAGCTTCTAGCTCCTAGCTTCTAGCTCTCTGCCTTTGCGTTTGCTTTTGCTTTTAGCTAGAAGCTAGAAGCTAAGAGCCAGAAGCTACTCCCCTACCCCAGCATCTCTGCAAACTTCGGCAGCGTCATCGTCTGCACCCGGTCCGGCCCGGTCGAGATCATGCCGATCTTCGCCCCGCTCTCCCGCTCGATAAACTCCATGTACTCCTGCGCCAGCTTCGGCAGCTTGTCATACTCGGTAATGCCCTCGGTCGGCGACATCCAGCCCTTCAGCGTGGTGTACACCGGCTCAATCTTCTTGAACCCCACCATGTCCGCCGGAATCACATCCGTCACCCTGCCGTCGATCTTGTACCCCGTGCACACCGGAATCTCCGCGCACTCGTCCATCACGTCCATCTTCGTCACCACCAGCCACTCGGTGGAGTTGATCATGTTTGAGTAGCGCAGCAGCGGCAGGTCCAGCCATCCGCAACGCCGCGGCCTGCCCGTCACCGCACCAAACTCGTTGCCGCGCCGAGCCAGCAGCTCGCCCATCACACCATCATCCTGCGTCGGAAACGGCCCCTCGCCCACACGCGTCACATAGGCCTTGGTCACGCCGATCACTGTGCCAATCTTCGTCGGACCCACGCCCGTTCCCGTCACCGCGCCGCCCGCCGTCGAAGACGAGCTCGTCACAAACGGATACGTCCCATGGTCGATATCCAGCAGCGCGCCCTGCGCGCCCTCGAACATCACATTCTTCCCGGCGTTGATCGCATCATTCAGCAGCACCGCCGTGTCCGTTACAAACGGCGCAATCTGGTCCGCCAGCCGCGCATACTCCTCGTACATCTGCTTCGGGTCCAGCGGCTCGGTCCCAAACAGCGCGTGCGCGATCGTGTTCTTCTCGTGGCACGCGTTGTTGATGTGCGTCCGCAGCAGCGACGTGTTCAGCAGGTCCACCACGCGCAGCCCGTTGCGATGAATCTTATCCTCATACGCCGGCCCGATCCCGCGCCGCGTCGTCCCAATCGTCTGCCGCCCCGGCGCCGTCTCCGCCGCCAGCTCGATCATCCGGTGATACGGCAGAATCACCTGCGCCCGGTTCGACACAAACAGCTGCTTCGCCGCCGGATCATGCGCCGGCAACCCAGCCTCCTTCAGCTTCTTCACCTCATTCAGAAACGCCTGCGGATCGAACACCACACCGTTGCCGATCACGCCCTTGCACTCCGGCCGCAGCACGCCGCACGGAATCAGCTGCAGCACAATCTTCTTGCCGTGGATGATCACCGTATGCCCGGCATTGTGTCCGCCCGCATACCGCGCAACAACATCGAACTTCTCACTCAACACATCGACGATCTTGCCCTTGCCCTCATCGCCCCACTGGGCTCCAAGAATCACAGCAGACGGACGACGGACGTTGGCAGACACAGCAGTGGTTTCGCTCACGAAATCTTGGCTCCGGGGAATAAGGCTCGGGGGGAAGTGCGCGCAGCCAACCTGATTCCCAGGTCACTCGCGCCCATGCCTAATTTTACACTGTCCACTCTGATCAGGGTCGAACGGCCCAGCGCGCCCCGCGAGCTTGCAACGGCAAAGGGCTTGACCGTCTCCACCGAGGGCG
>JAJZFE010000055.1 GCA_021798655.1 Acidobacteriota bacterium
AGCAGCTCCTGCATCCCGCGCTCGGCCTGCAGCGTGCGCCGCTTGCCCTCAAATCCGAACGGCCGCGTGACCACCGCCACCGTCAGCGCGCCCATTTCGCTGGCCAGGCTCGCAATCACCGGCGCCGCACCCGTGCCTGTGCCGCCGCCCATGCCCGCCGTCACAAACACCATGTCCGCGCCTTCCAGCGCCTCAATGATCTTGTCCGAGTCCTCCAGCGCCGCGCGCCGCCCGATATCAGGATTCGCTCCCGCGCCCAGCCCGCTGGTCAGCTTCACACCCAGCTGCAACTTCACCGGAGCGCTCGAACTCTCCAGCGCCTGCGCGTCCGTGTTTGCCGCGATAAACTCCACGCCCACCACGCCGGCTGCGATCATGCGATTCACCGCATTGCCGCCGCCGCCGCCCACGCCGATCACCTTGATCCGCGCGCTCCGCTGCGACTCATCGTGATAGTGAATCCGCAGCGAGCCCCCGCCCGCATCGCCGTTCTCTCCGAGACCCGACCCCTCATTCACCGTGTAGGACATGGTTCCCTGTCTCCTCGTGCTCTCAGCGCGTACCCTGCTCACCACTATTCTGCGCTGCGAACCCGTACTCCAGGCACACCTTTCGTCCGCCCCGCATCTACTTCGATTACACCCCGCGCCCCATCCGGGTCCGCTACGGCAGGTGGAACACCACACCCGTGCTCAGTGAAATCACGCTCGGAGACGTCGTCCCGTCCAGCGCAGACCCGCTCCCGATCCGGTTCAGATGTCCCACACCAATCTCCGCCGCTCGAAAGTCGATGAACGAGGCGACCTTGATGTCCACACCCAGAAACCCCTCGTACTGCAGAAACTTGTCATAGTACCGCGGCGATCCCACCGCACCGTTCGTCGTCGCATTCGTCGGCTCGGTCACATCGCTGTGCGCGTAGCCCACCGACGCCTGCGCGTACGGCTTCAGCCACGAGATCGGCGTCTTCACCGATCCGCGCAGCCCCGCCAGCACATACTGCCCGCCCGCGCTGCTGTTGCCGCCCGTCGAACTCGACGCCGACTTGTTGTTGTGGTTCTCGCCCACCCGCGCGTCCACGCCCAGCCGCACCGGGCCAATCGTCTTGAAGTCGTAGTACACGCCGCCCACCGGACCCAGCGGATCGATCACACCCGTGCTCGCCGGCCCATACGTCGGCGTACCGTTGGTCACGCTCAACACCGTGCGACCCGGCGTACCGTTCGAGCAGCTCACCGGCGCCGCCGACAAACACTGGATTCCGCCATAGTGCGTCACCGAATACATCCCATACACGCCCACCTGGGCACGCGCCGCAGCACTCAGGCCCAAACCCATGCCCAGACCCAGAAACATCACGCCGACTACCTTGCCAAACTTGCGAAAACTCATATCTCTCAGTCTACCGTCTCCAAAGCCCTGCGTCCTGCCCCAGCGGCCTGTCATTTTTCCTCAGCAGCTCTTCCCCGTTTGACCGCCCCCACGCCAAATAGTCATCCGCCCAGAACCTACCCCCCCACACTTCCTACTTCCTACTTCCTGCTTCCTACTTCCTACTTCCTGCTTCCTGCTTCCTGCTTCCTCAGACACTCCCCACAAACATCGACAGGATCTTCTGCTTCAGCCCCTGCTCTTCGGCGGCCTTCTTCGCCTGCGTCCGCTGCGTGTACAGCAGCATCCCAATCGCGGTCGCAAACTCCGGCCGCGCCAGCTCCGGCGGCATCCGGCTCAGCGGCACCGGATACCCGATCCGCGCCGGCACCCGCAGCAGGCTCTCCGCATTGTCCAGCAGCCCCGCCAGGTGCGCGCCCCCGCCGGTAAACACCACGCCCGCGCCCATCGCCTCCAGCACGCCGCCGTGGCGCAGGTTCTCGCGCAGCATCGTCAGCATCTCCCGCGCTCTCGGCTCCAGAATCTCCGCCAGAAACCGCTGCCGTACCAGCCGCGCCGCGCCGCCGCCCGTCGCCAGGTTCCCGCCGACCTCAATCTCGTTCAGCTGCGGAATCGACGTCACCACGCAGCTGCCATACATCCGCTTCAGCTGCTCGGCCTCATCCACACTCACCTGCAACCCCACCGCCAGGTCGTTCGTAAAGTGGTCGCCGCCAATCGGCAACACCGCCGTATGCGCCACCGCGCCTTCAAAGAACACCACCAGCTCCGTCGAGTGCGACCCGATATCCGCCAGGCACACCCCCAGCTCCCGCTCATCGGCCGACAGCACCGCCTCCGCCGACGCCAGCCCCTCAAACACGATGTCCACCACCTCCAGCCCCGCCCGATTCGCGCACGTCACCACGTTCTGCGACGCGCTCCCCGAGCACGTCACCAGGTGCAGCCCCACCTCCAGCCGATTCCCCACCATCTCCACCGGGTCATGAATCCCGCCCTGGTCGTCCAGAATGAACTGCTGCGGCAGCAGGTGCAGAATCTCCCGATCCGGCGCCAGGCTGATCGACCGCGCCCGGTCAATCGCCGCCCGCACATCTTCCTTCGTAATCTCCTTCATCCGGCTGCCCATCGTGATGCCGCCCTGCGAGTTCATCCCCCGCATGTGCGCGCCGCCCACGCCCACCACCGCCGTCTCGATCGGGGCCTTCGCCGTCTTCTCCGCACGCAGCGCGGCATCATCCACCGCCGCAGCCGCCGGCCCCAGGTCGCTGATCACCCCGCGCCGCATCCCCCGCGACGCCTCCACCCCGTGCCCCCGATACCGCAGCACCCCATCCACCAGCTCCGCCACCAGCACGCAGCACTTGCTGCTGCCCGCATCCAGCACCGTAATCAGGTTTTCATCCTTCGCATTCATCGTCGTCCCTCACTGTCCGCGTCGCTTCTCTGCCTTCGCTCGTCCCTCAACGCTCAACAACCACCCGCACTCCACTCTTCTCTGCCTTCTCTCGTAGCTCTACGCTCAACAGCTACCCCGCCAGCCTCACTGGCTCTTCGACCCGGCCTTCCGCTGCGCCGCAAGCTGCGCATAAAACCTGTCGTTCGCCGAGCTGTGCCCAGCCGATTTCGCCGACGTCTTCTTCTTCGCCGCAGCCTTCTTCAACGCAGGCTTCTTCGCAGGAGCGGCCTTCACCGCCGCAGGCTTCGCAACCACCGCAGGCTTCGCAACCACCGCAGGCCCCTTCGTCTCGGCCGCAACCGTAGCTGCCACCGCGGGCGTAGCCGCGGCAACCGGCGTTACCGCAGCTCCAGCCGCCGCATCGCCGTCCTTCCGCATCTCCAGCACAATCTGTCCCTGGTACCGCATATCCGCCGCCGCCAGCTTCGGATACTGCTGCCGCCACTCCGGCAGCAGCTTCTCAAACTCGTTATACCGGCTCAGGAACTGGTCTTCGCCAAAGTGAACCAGCACCTCCGGCCCGCCAGGGCTCGCAATCAGCGCCTTCAAATCGTCCGGCTCGGTGATGTCCACCTCGCTCACGGTCTTTGAAACGTTCTGCCCACCCGCATCCAGGTCCCTCA
>JAJZFE010000451.1 GCA_021798655.1 Acidobacteriota bacterium
CCCGCCCAGCTCTACCGCATCGATCGCCATCAGCGTCGTCTGCCCATCCAGGCCATTGCCGCCCGTCATCGTCAGCCCCGGGGCTCCCACGCTCAGGTGCGATCCCGGATCGGCCACCGTCCACACCTGCCGGTTGAAGCTGCCCTCGTTGAAGCTCTCCGCAATCAGCCGCGCCGAGTTCGCCGACGTCCTCGCCTTGTACGGTGCCTCCGCCAGCAGAAATACATTGGTCGTCCCATCGCCGGCAAACGCTTCGCTCACATAGGCCGCAGGCTCCATCTCGCCGCTGATCGTCACATCGTTGGCCAGCTCTTTCACTGCCGATGTCTTCAGCCCGGCCAGCTGCAGGCTGCCGTCCCCATCCTGAAACACATGCGTTACCGCGCCCGCAGACTGCAAACTCACCGCGCCATTCAGCACCCGATACGCCGCATACGCACTGTCGGCAGTACTACCCGCATTCGCCGACCAACTGGCCGTCTGTAGCGGCTCAAACACCCCCACCGAACGCCCATCCAGGACGCCCGTCGTCGTCAACAATCCGGCATCCACTCGATTGGTCAGCGTCCGCAGCACCTGCCCTCCCGCCAACCCCAGCGCCGCGCCGCTCAACGGAGTGGCCTGCCTATCCAGCAGCCACTCATCGCTGATCGCACGAAACACCTGCCGATACACCGGCCCCTTCGTCCCGCTGCCTGCATATACCGGCTCCGGCTCGGTCGCCACATAGCCGGTAAACAGCACCGCGCCACTCTCGGACGTCACCACCACCCGAGCCCGTCGCACCGGCACCGCCAGCCCGGCATCCGTCACGCTCAGCGTTCCACTACACGTCGAAGGCGCATTCAACACCCGCTCAATCTTCAGCGGCCCCTCCGGACACACGCATCCGCTATAGTCGACCGCGCCCTGCCCATCCAGATTGTCGAAGCTCACTCTCACTGCGTCACCGCCTGCTCCATCGGACCCAGTCCCCGCATCGTCCGCACTTCATCGACCGTCACCACCCCGGCGCGCAGCAACTCCGTCTGTATCTGTACTTCATGCATCTCGTCGCGGCTCTCCAACTCGTTGAAGCAGAACTCGAACTCGCGCCAGCCCAGCTTCTTCGCAAACAGATCCCGCGTTATATGCTCGGCCAGCAGCTTCGCCACCGGCACCACCGCACTCTGGAACGCCTCATCCGCCATCTCGCCGGCTGTCGAACGGTTCAGGTTATGCTGCACGCCCAGCAACATCGGCGGCAGCTCAAACGCATTCGCTATCAGCCGTATCAGCGCCTCCTGCCAGGCCAGCCGTAGGTCGGCATCCGTACCACCGGCAAACCGCAACACCTCCGGCTTCTGCTCGCAGCTCAGCAGCGGCACCTTGCCCGTCCCTTCAATCTCATCCTGCCACCACCGGATCAGCCGGTCATGCTGCTCCGGCGTCGCCTCGTTCAACCACAGCGCGTACTGCACCACCGAGTTCGAAGCCAGCCGTCCTGCATAGCGGTTCGCACTCAGAAACTGGTTCACCGTCTCGAACGCCACCTCCAGTCGCCCCAGCCCAAACGCCGAATGCGTCCGCGGATTCAGCCGCACATACATCAACTCATCGTCCCGCAGCGGAATCAGTCCATGCTCGCCCAGCTTGCCCGTAGCCTGCGCATACCGCGGCTTCTCCGGATCGCCATTCCAGGTACTGTCAATCTGGATCGTCGCACCATCCACCGCCCACAGGTGGAACGGCCGCAGCGGATCGCCCGTCACCTCCATCTCCACCGCGCCAAATCCGCCCACCAGCAGGTCCTCCAGCACCTGCTCCCACAGCACCCGAAAACTATCCGCAACGTTTGGCTCTTCCATACACCGTCGCAGCGTTGCCATTCTGCTATGTGCATCCTCCACGGTTACATGTTCGTAGCCGCGCCGCACCTTGATCTGCCAGTCCATACTAGCAATCCGGTCCTTCACCACATTGATCGCTCGCCGCACCACCGGCGTCTCAGCAAACTTCCGCAGATTCACCGGCGTAGGCTTCGGCAGACCACTCTGCCCACCCCGCCCCGCCGGGCTGTACGGGCTCAGAATAGACGGTAGCATCGCCGTCTTGCGCGCCCCCATCGTCGCCTCGCCACTGGCCGCAAGCGCCTCCGCATCCTTGGCCGCGCCAGCACCATTGCCTTCAGCGCCCTCCACTTTCGTCAGCCGTTGCCAAATATCGTTTACCCTCGCCTGAATCCCCATCCCCTCACCCCTCCCTGCGCTGTAGGCTCTGCTCAAATAAAAAAGGCACAGCCCGCGGGCCATGCCTTACCGTTGCTTCTGTTACATCCATGGTTACAAATCAATCTTCAGCCATTCACTCCTCAGTCCGCGTCACACATGCAGCTCCACCCGCGCCGTCTGGGCCATCCGCGCCAGATCGCCGATCGTCATCACTCGAATCGCCTGCCGCTCCATCGCCTCCACCCCAAACCGATACCGCTCGCTCGCTTCTTCTGCTTCCTCCGTCACACTCCGCAGCGGCTCCACCACCGCCGTCAACTCCAGCCGAGCACCCTCTACCCGCTCTACACCGTCACGCAGTTGCGGAGCACTGTAGGCCAATCCCTTTGCAGCCTCCACATCGCCCGCCAGCGAAACCGCCTGAAACATCCGAATCATCTCGCCGCTCGCCGCCAACCCCGCCACCCGATAGCCACAATCGATCTTCATCGGATCGCCCACGCCCGTATACGCCGAAGCCGCAATCCGCTTCCGCATCAGCCCCCACACCCCCGCCCGTTCAAACTCCGTCCGCATCGCACCCACGATCGCCGCTCGCCCCGTACTTCTGCGCTCCGTCTTCACCTTCAACGGCTCCACGTACATCCGCATCAACTGCTCCATCTCCGCTGCCATCGACTCTGCCAGGCTCGCCCGCGCCTCGGTGATCTGCACCGAGTTCGACAGCGTATCCTGTAGCACCTCCAGCACCGCCTTCGGGTCCCGCGCACTCACGCCCGCCTGCAACCGCGCGGCAATCTCTCCCTCCAAGGACTCCAGCAGCCCCACGTCCGCATCCGCATCCATGCACCGCACTCGGCTCCAGTCGCGCGTAAAGCGCACCACCGGCAGGCTGCCTCTGGCCGTAGCCTCGCGCAGCACTACTCCGATGTTCGTAAACTCGCCCTTCACCACATCCGGCACATACCGGATCAGGAAGAACTCGCATGGCAGTCGATCCGTCACAGCCTCTTCTCCCCCATCACCTTCGCTCCCTCCACTACATTACAAACTTACGCCCACCCTCGGGCAGCCCGAACTGCCCCGGCACCACCATCGTCCCCTTCCCCGCCCACATCGGGAATGGCTCCCGGCTCGACTCACGAAACGACGTGATCAACTCGCGCACCCGCGACCGTCGCCGCAGCATCTGCTCCATCAGCCGTTCGATCACCGCCGTGTCGCCACCGTACCACTCCGGCGGCACCGCCTCGGCAATC
>JAJZFE010000416.1 GCA_021798655.1 Acidobacteriota bacterium
GGTGGTCTCCAGCCAGCGTTGCAGGCGTAGTGCGGTGATCTGCCGCTGCTGTTCGGCGGCTTCGTGCATCTCGGTGGCGTCGTCGTTGTTCATGCGGCGTTCGAGGATGGTGAGGATCTCGGTGGCGGTTTTGCCGCTGGCGCAGACGAGGAAGATACGTCCGAAGCGCTGCTCGTAGCGGAGGTTGGCGGCGCGCAGTTGGAGCTTGATGGCGTCGTCGGCTGCTGCGGCGGTGGCTTGCTCGTGGGTGGAGGATTGGAGCGACTGGGCGGTGGCGTGGGTCTGGGGCGTGGTCTCGCCGATGCGGGGATGGCTGTTGAAGGCTTCGATCCAGTCGGACTGGGGCAGGGCGAGCCAGATGGCGGAGGATGTGTTGAGCAGTGTCGCGGGGTCTTCGATGGGACGGGCTGCGGCGAGTTGTGCGGCCCAGACGCTGGAGCCGCAGCAGGGCAGCACCGTGGTGGCGGCGGTCTCTGGATCGAGCGAGTTCCAGCGGGCAAGCACTTGATTCATCGTTGGTAAGGCTAGGATAGCGCGACCTCGCGGCCTGTGGGGATCGGTGCGAAGCTGCCATGCTGAAAGACGGGGACGCCGCGCAGGTAGGTGGCCTGGACGAGCCCGCGGAGGGTTTCGCCGACATAAGGCGATATGGGGTGGCGGAAGTGCAGTGTCTGGGGGGAGATGGTGTGGGTAGCTTCGGGATCGAAGAGGATGAAGTTGGCGTCGCGGCCGGGTAGGAGTGCACCGGCCTGATCGCCGAGGCCAGCGAGTGCTGCTGGGGCACTGCTCATCCAGCGGGCGATGTGGTCGAGGGTGAAGCCGCGCTGGAGGCACTCTGAGTAGACGACCGGCAGCGCGACGGAGAGGCTGGCGATGCCGCCCCAGGCGAGATCGAAGCGTCCAGACTCGGTCTGCTTCATGTGCGGCGGGCAGGGGGAGTGGTCGGTGACGATCATGTCGAGGATGCCGTCGCGGAGGCCCTGCCAGAGGGCTTCGCGGTTGTGCTGGCTGCGGATGGGCGGGGCACACTTCCAGAGGGTGGCTCCGTCGGCGATGCTTTCGGCGGCGAAGTGGAGGTAATGGGGACAGGTCTCGACGGTGATGGGCAGGCCTTCGGCGCGAGCGGCTTGCAGGTCGGGTAGAGCCAGGGCAGTGGAGAGATGAACGATATGCAGGCGGAAGCGGTATTGGCGGCAGAGGCGAATCATCAGACGGATGGCTTGTAGCTCGGCTTCGTCGGGGCGCGAGTCGAGGTAGGTGGCGTAGCTGCGCCAGTCGGCGTCACGGAGGAGATGGGTGGCGTGTTCGATGGGTGGTGCGAGTTCTGCATGGACCAGCAGCGGCAGTCCGGTGTGGGCGATGTGGGGCAGGGCGGCTTCGAGTTGCTGCTGGTCGATCATGGTGAAGCCGTCGCAGCCGGGATAGATGAGGAAGCACTTGAAGCCGGGGACGCCGGCGGCGGCGAGGGGTAGCAGGTGTTGCTGGTTGTCGGCGACGGCACCGCCCCAGGAGATCCAGTCGACGAAGCACTCGCCCTGTGCGGAGTGGCGTTTGGTGTGGAGTGCGGCGACGGTGGTGGTCTCGGGCAGGCAGTTGAGCGGCATGTCGACGAGGGTGGTGTAGCCACCGGCGGCGGCGGCGCGGGTGGCGGTGCGGAAGCCTTCCCACTCGGTGCGGCCGGGCTGGTTGATGTGGACGTGCGAATCGACGAGGCCGGGGAGGATGGCGGCGTTGCCGCAGTCGATACGCTGGGCGTGGCTGGGAACCTCGGCCAGCGTACAGACGGCGAGGATGTGTTGATCTTCGACGAGCAGGGCTCCGGGGCGCGTGCCCTGGGGTGTGACCACTCGTTTTGAGAGGAAGGCCTGTGCCATAATCTTGATTATCCGCCACTAACCACTTCGCGCAGTACGACAAGGACAATGAGCACCATGCAGGGAAACCCTCTCTTTATGCAACAGGCGATTGCGCTGGCGACTGAGAACGTGGTTTCTGGCCGTGGCGGCCCGTTTGGTGCGGTGATTGTGCGGGACAATACGGTGATCGCGAGCGGCGTGAACCAGGTGACGGCGATCAACGATCCGACCGCACATGCCGAGGTAATGGCGATTCGCCGTGCGTGTGCGGAGCTGAAGACCTTTGAGCTGAAGGGTTGCGCGATCTATACCAGTTGTGAGCCGTGCCCGATGTGTCTGGCGGCGATCTACTGGGCGCGGTGCGAGGCGATCTACTTTGGCAATGGCGCCGCAGACGCCGCCGCGGTGGGTTTCGACGATGCCTTTCTGTATGACGAAGTGCAGCGCAGCCACAGTGAGCGCCGCATTCCCACGGTACGGATGATGGCCGCGGAGGCTATCTCCAGTTTCAACGCCTGGCGTGAGTACGCTGGCAGAATCGACTATTGAGAGCATGGCAATCAAAAGCAAGCAGCAGGGCAAGAAGACGGCCGCAACGGCGGCGAAGTTGGCGAAGGCTGTCAAACCAGGCAAGCCTGCAGTGGTGAAGGTGGCGATTCTGGGATTTGGCACGGTTGGCAGCTCGGTGGCTGCGGTGCTGACGGCCTCGAAGTTTCCTGGGATTGAGCTGACGCATATCTTCAACCGTGGGTTTGAGCGCAAGCGCAGTTCGGCGGCGGGCAAGCGGGTACCGGCGTCGGTGGTGTGGACGGACGATGTTGGTGTGATTCTCGCGTCGGACGTAGACGTGGTGATTGAGCTGATGGGCGGTCTGAACCCGGTGGAGGGCTGGCTGCGCAAGGCGCTGGCAGCAGGCAAATCGGTGGTGACGGCGAACAAGCAGTTGATTGCGTATCGCGGCGCGGGGCTGGCTCGGCTGGCAGAGCAGCATGGGGTGCAACTGGTGTATGGCGCTGCGGTGGCGGGCGGCGTGCCGGTGATTCCGGGGATGCTGCAGGGGCTTTCGGGCGACACGGTGACGCGGCTGAGCGGGATTGTGAATGGCACATGCAACTACATCTTGAGCCGCATGGAGACGGGCGCGGACTACGCGACGGTACTGGCGGATGCTCAGCAGCTTGGCTATGCCGAGGCTGATCCTTCGGCGGATGTGGATGGCTTCGATGCGCGGGCCAAGCTGTGTATTTTGTCGCGGATTGCGCTACATGCGGAGCTGGACCCGGATGCGGTGGCCACGCAGAGCATCGCTGCCATTGAGGCGATCGATTTTACGTATGCGAAGGAGCTGGGCTGCACGATTCGTCAGATCTCGCGGGCACAGCTATCGAACGTGAAGGGTGAGGGTACGGTGGTGCATGCGCGGGTTGCTCCGATGCTGGTGCCGCTGGCTTCGCCGATTGCGTGGTCGCATGGGACGCAGAATATGGTGGTGGTGAGCGGCCGTTTTGGTGGCGATGTGGTGTTCTCCGGCCATGGTGCGGGTGGGGAGCCGACGGCGGTTGCCGTGGTGTCCGATCTGCTGGCGGTGGCGCAGGGCTGCAGGACGGTG
>JAJZFE010000424.1 GCA_021798655.1 Acidobacteriota bacterium
GATCCACGCGGACACGGTCGCGATGTCGGCGTCCGAGAGCTTGTCGCCGCGCGGCGGCATCGGCATCGGATCGTCGGCGGGGCCTTCGTGGCGAATCAGCTTGACCAGCAGCGACTGCTCCGGGTGGCCCGGCACCACGACGGCACCGTCATGACCGCCCTTCATCAGGCCGGCTTCGGTATCGAACGTCAGACCGCCGCGATGACTCATGCCGCCGTGGCAGCGAAAGCAGCTGCCTGCAAAGATGGGCTGCACCTTCTGCTGGTAAAACTCCACCGAACCCGGATCAGGCTCCTGCGCGGACCGCGCGGCCACTCCGTGCGGCTGCCACATGACGGCCAGCGCCGCCAAAGAAGCCGCGCCCGCCACGATCGTCCATCGCTTTGCAAAAGCAACTACGGTCCCACTCTTGAACATCTGCGACATGCATCCTGCTCCTATAGGGAAAGGTGTTTTCACTCTAACCCGAAAGACGCCGCGGAAGAAGACGAAGTTTCGCAGTCGCGCGCAGATTCCGCAAAGATTTACATGGCCTTGCGCGAATGAAGACCCTGTCATCACGGGACGAATCGGCTGCCCGTGATCGGGCTGTCGGTTTCATCTCAAGACTTGCGGGATGCTCAATACTCGCGCAGAAACACGCCGGAGATGCGATCATTCCAGCCGAGTCTGCGCCGGTCCACCAGGCTCCACAGCAGGCCGAGGCCCAGCGGCAGCATGGCAATCACGTTGGCACCCACGCGCCGCCGCAACATGCGTCGCGAGGGCTCGCGGCCGGCCAGCGTCTTGAAGACGAGGTTGGCGTAGAACATGCCCGGCGTCGAGTGGCTCAGCGTGAAGAACAGCGCCTGATAGAAGATCGCCATCAGCACCACGAGGCCGGCCGAGAGGATGCCGAGCGTCGTCAGCGGGACGGCACGCAGCTGCTGACCACCGAGCCATCCGGCCACCGCCGCGAAGGCGACAAACGCCGCGCCAACGCAGATGGTATCCACCAGAAACGACATGAAGCGCAGCTCCATCGAGGCCACGGGCAGCGGCCCCTCGGCCGTGTGCGCTGGCAGCACGGGCATCTCCGGCGTGGGCGCGGGCACCCACGATGGCGCGTCGTCCTCTTCCTCGGCGGCGTCGAGCACCAGGTGCTGCCACTCCGGCACGACGGGCTCCGCCACGGCAGCGCGCGCGGCCGTGACTGCAGCACTCGACGCAGGCTCGGCGTAGGCCGGTTCCACCTCGAAGATGCGCATCTGGAACTCCTGCTGCGCGTCCTCGGCCTGCGGCGCAGGCTCGCGATACTCCGCAGCTTCATCGCCGCGCAGGGGCCCTTCGGCCAGTCGCGGCCGGGCCTTGCGGGCAGCCACCAGCTGCCGCGGAAACTCGATGATGTTGGCCTGGATGGGCAGCGGCTCAATCAGGTGCTCGTCAAACTCCGGCGCGAGACGAAACGCAATCTCGTCGTCGAGCCCTTCCATCTCCACCGCGGGCACGGCCTGCTGCGAACGCTGCGGCGCGGGCGGCGTCGTCAACTGCGGCAGATCTTCATAGGGCCGCACCTGCAGCGCGCCCTCCGGCATGGGCAGCAGCTGCGGCGCAGCAACAGCCTGCGCGGGCACCACGCTTTCGATAGCATGACTCGGGACGGCATGACTCGGGACAGCAACAACCGCCGCCGGTGTGGGCAGAGGCGGTGCAATCGTTTCCGCAATCGGAGCGGGCTGCGGCACAACGACGGCAGCGGCAGCGGGTCGAGCAGCAGGCCGAGCGACGGGGCTAACAGCAGGGCGAGGCTCAGCGGCCAGCGCCTCGCGGTAGCTCGGCGTCGCGCTGTAGCGAGCCGCAACGGCCTCGCGCGCGCGGCGGGCACTGTCGGAGATCGGCGCTGCGGTCCGCTGGCCTGACGATGGGACAACCGGCTGCTCCTGCAGCCCGCGGCGGCTGCGATGCGCGGCCAGCCGCTCGGCAGCGATGCGTCGCAGCGTCGCAGCACCGTTCGTGCCGGGGTCCTGTTGGAGATCGACGGCGTCTGCGTAGAGATCGCGCTGCGCGTTACTGCTCATGGTGCATTCCCGGTAGTGGTGTCTCGTCTGCTGCGGGCCGTCGGCGGCCTCTCGTGGTGTCGGGGGGAGTGCGTGAGGGCATTCCCTGGTGGCGGTCTGCGGGCGTCACAGAGGTTTTACTCACACCCTTCAGACCGATTCGTCTGCGAATCGTCTAAGCTCAAGTCAGTGGATCTGCCTCTCCAACTCAACGCCATCTGCCTGCAGCCGGGGGTCCGTAGACGGCTGTTGCCTGCGTTGCGAAGGAGCCGTGCGGCCCTGCCTCTTCTCATACTTACCATTCTCGCCGCCGCAGGTCATCCACATCTGCACGCGCAGGCAGTGCCGCCGCAGGTACCCTCTACCGACGCGGTACAGACAACGCTGCCCGCAGAGCCGCTGCCGCAGGGCTTCGACGACGTGCCGCGCGCCACCGCGCTGCCGCCCGCAAGGCAGCCCGAACTGCTCACGCTGGACAGCCTTACCCAGGCGCAGGACGGAGACATCTACACCTTGAAGGGCGACGTCGAGATCCACTACGGCGACCACACGCTCTACGCCGACTCCGTCACCTATAACAAGGCCACCGCTCAGCTCTCGCTCGACGGCCACGTGAAGCTGATCGGCGGCGAAAACGACGAGCACCTCGAAGCCTCGCACGGCACCTACAACCTGCGCGCGGGCACGGGCACGTTCTACGACGTGAACGGCTCCATCCGCATCCACTCCGCCGCTGCGCCGGCCACGGCCAGCAGCAAGGCCACGGTCGTCGGCCCCTCGGCGGAGCCCGACCGCACGGCCTACATCAACGCCAACCCGTTTCTCTTCTGGGGCCGCGAGGTCGTCAAGACCAGCCCCAGCGACTACACCATCTACAACGGCTCCGTGACCAGCTGCCTGCTGCCGCACCCCGACTGGCAGCTATTCAGCAACCGGTTCACCGTGGCCAACGGCAAGGCGCACGCCGGGCTCACCACCTTCAAGCTGCTCGGCCTGCCACTGCTCATTCTGCCCTACGCCTCGCACCCCACTGACGCGTCGCAGCGGCAGTCCGGCATCCTGATCCCGGTCTTCGGCTACTCCAGCGCGAGCAACAACACCGGCTCGAAGGGCATCACCATCGGCGAGCAGGTGTACCTGGTGGTGAACCGCTCGCTGGACCTCACTGTCGGCACGCTCTTCTACTCGCTGCGCGGCTTCTCGGAGAACGGCACCGTGCGCTACAAAGGCTCCGGCGACGACTTCCTCACCGGGCACTTCACCGCGCTGCAGGACCGCGGCTTCTACCAGCCGACGCAGACAGGCGTCGCGCCGGGACCAGGCAGCGTGCCCATCATCACCAACGTCTACACCGACCAGAGCGGCCAGGACTTCACGCTCGCCTTCCGCCGCCGCATCAACCCGCACACCCGGCTGATCGGCGA
>JAJZFE010000098.1 GCA_021798655.1 Acidobacteriota bacterium
AGCGAGCAGCCAGTCGCGGCCAAGAGCGGAGTGCGCTGCGGCGGCGAGCCGCTCACGCAGGCTGTGCCACTGCAGCGACGCGCCGCCACGTTCAGTAAGGGAGGAGGGGATTTTGGGCAGAAGATGCACCCTACAATGGTATGCCTTGTGGTGGAACCAAGAGCGGGCGCCGCCCGTACAGACATCTACTACACTCCAACTTGAACGTATCCGAAAGGCGACCTCCCAAAATGAAGATTCTGTCGAATCCCCGCTTTCTTGCCGTGTACTCCGGCATCCTGACTGTTGTCTTCGCCGTCACGGTCGTCTTCGGACTGCCGCGTGGCAGGGTCTTCGCGCATGAGGACACCAAACACGCCGAGTTCGACCAGATCACGGTGCATCGCATCAACATAGTCGAACAAGACGGTACGCTGCGGCTGGTGATTGCCGACAAGGCGCAGTTTCCGGGCGGATACTTCAAGGGCAAGCCGCTTGAGCGACCAGATCGAAGCGGCGCAGCCGGCTTCCTCTTCATGAACGACGAAGGCACGGAGGACGGCGGACTGCTCTTCGGCGGGTACAAGGACGCAGCCGGGACCGAGCACGCGTGGGGACACCTCAGCTTCGACGAGTATGAGCGCGACCAGACCCTGACCGAGGACATGCAGCAGGACGGGGACAAGCGCAACGCCGGTTACGAGGTCAACGACAACGGGCCCGGACACATCACGCCGGAGATGTTCGACGAGTTCAACAAGGCCAAGGCGCTGCCGCTGAACACTCCAGCACAACAGGCCGCGGCGCAGAGCGCGTTCGACGCGTTGCTAAAGAAGTATCCGATCCGCACGGTGCAACGCGCCTATCTGGGACGGGAGCGCGACGCCTCTTCCGCGCTGCACCTGCGCGATGCACAAGGGCATGATCGCATCGTGCTGCGCGTGGCCGCCGACGGCACGCCGCAGATGCAGTTCCTTGACGCCGCAGGAAAAGCGGTACAGCAGTGGCCCACGAAATAGGGCGTTGCGCAGCCTGTCCGAGTAGACTTGTCGCATGGACTTTCCGGCAACACGACTGCGGCGGCTGCGCTCGACCGCTGCGATGCGCTCCCTGGTGCGCGAGACGCATCTGCGTCCTGGCGCGCTGATCTATCCGCTGTTTGTGTGCGAGGGCAGCGGCGTGCGGCGCGAGATCGGCTCGATGCCGGGCGTCTTCAACCTCTCCATCGATGAAGCGGTGAAGGAGGTGGAAGCCTGCGCGGCGCTGGGCGTTGGCGGCGTGCTGCTCTTCGGCGTCCCTGACGAGAAGGACGAGCTGGGCAGCGGCGCGTATGCGGCCGACGGCATTGTGCAGCGGGCGATCAAGTCCATCAAGTCCATCAAGGCGACGAAGGCTTCGGAGTCGCTGGTGACGATCGCCGATGTGTGCCTGTGCGAGTACACCTCGCATGGACACTGCGGTGTGGTCTCGCGTGATCCTGCGGCGCGCGACGGTGAGCACTACGCCGTGGAGAACGACGCGAGCGTGGTGCTGCTGGCCAAGACCGCTGCGTCGCTGGCCGCAGCCGGCGCGGACATTGTGGCGCCGAGCGACATGATGGACGGTCGCATTGGCGCGATGCGTGCGGCGCTCGACGAGGCTGGCAGGCAGGGAACACCGATCATGAGCTATGCGTCGAAGTTCGCCTCCGCGTTCTACGGGCCGTTCCGCGAGGCAGCAGGTTCGACACCGCAGTTCGGCGACCGCAGAACCTACCAGATGGACGGCGCGAACCTGCGCGAGGCCATGCGCGAGATTGAGCAGGACATCGCGGAGGGCGCAGACATGCTGCTGATGAAGCCTGCGATGCCGTATCTCGACGTGGTGCGCGAGGCGCGTAACCGCTTCGATCTGCCGCTGGGCGCGTACCAGGTTTCGGGCGAGTACTCGATGCTGCAGGCGGCGTTCCAGCGCGGCTGGCTGGAACCGGAACGCGCGATGCTGGAGAGCCTGCTGAGTATGCGTCGCGCGGGCGCAGACTTCATCGTGACGTACTTTGCGAAGGACGCGGCGCGGCTGCTGTAGGGGTACCCCCCTCCCCCTGTTTTCGCTTGATCTCTGCAATCAACAAGTTACGCGGTGTTGTGGCTGCAAAATATTGATTGCAGAGATTTTACGGGGATAATATTCAAAACATTGGGGTTAGGTCGGCTGGGATGGGGACTCGCCGCGACGGGCAAGACGCAGATTCCCTACGGGAATGACAAGCCAGGAACGGGGTAGCCGCCAGAAGCGGACTGATTTAGAGGCTCTTTCAGCCTTCGTCCAGCTCGGTGAAGATCTCGGCTAATGACAACTCAATGGCTGTGCCGTCGATGTGGAGCGTGTCGCCGGCGAGCTTCTGGAAGCCCTGCGGGGATGCCGTGTAGGCGATGCGCTTCCACGGATCGATGACCCAGATGTCGCGCACGCCCATCGCTGCGAACTCATCCACCTTGGTCTGCAGCTCCTGCAGGCGATCCTCTTCGGAGAGGACCTCGATGCAGAGCAGCGGCCACGGACGCACCTCGTTGCAGTTATGATACGCCGGAGTTCACAGGCGTTTCGCCGGAAAAGAGTGCGGCTTCGGCGTGGCGGCGACGGACGAGGCCGGGGACGACTTCTCCGCCGGCGTGGACCCAGAGAGGGAACTGCGCGGCGGCGTGAGTGAAGTCGCCGAGGTTGATGAGGCGGAGCAGCGTGCTGCTGAGCAGGTTGCCGCGGCCGGCGTTGAAGCAGAAGTCTACCAGCGCGTCGAACTGGTGTTGCGCGATCGGTACGTTGACCGCGCGGTTGATGCAGGCGACGGCGGAGGCGAGATCGGTGCGGAGGAGGACCTCGGCTTCGAGCTCCGTGATGGTGTTGCCGGGCGTGGCCTGCGTGCCGGTGTGGCCGTAGCCGATGGTCCAGACGCCGGCGACGTCCTGGTACGCGGTGAGGCGGAGGCCTTCGAATGCCTTGGTCATCTGGAAGCCGGCGTCGGAGTAGGTGAAGTGATTCATGGGGAGCGCACCTCCTTCAAGGGCGCGGGTTGGTGGTGGGGTTGGGGTTGCGGTTTGCATCGCCAGCCGGTACTCGCACATCGAATGCAGTTAGCTGCGCGGCGGCGATACACTAACCGTGTTGAAATGACGTGGCGCGCGGAAGGCTTGCGGCACCGAGCCAAACGTAGATTCCCTTTGGGAATGACAAGCACAAGAGGGATGGACCCGGCGCGTGTGCGCGGGCTTCCCCCAATAGAAACGGAGCAGACTTCTCATGGCAGATACGATCTATGACATTGCAATCGTTGGCGGCGGACCGGCCGGCTATACCTGCGGCATCCGCGCCGCGCAGCTGGGCCTGAAGGTCGCGCTGATTGAGAAGACCGACAAGCTGGGCGGCACGTGCCTGCACTGGGGCTGCATTCCGACGAAGGCGATGCTGTTTTCAGCCGAGGTGTGGGACCACCTGAAACATGCG
>JAJZFE010000423.1 GCA_021798655.1 Acidobacteriota bacterium
ACCGACGGTTGTCTTCCGCAGGTCGGCCTACCGTGCCCACGCGCCCAGGAAGCAACAACTCCAAACGCCGCCACTGCCCCTCACTCAACTCATATCGCAAACTTCCCATGCTTCTACTGCAACAAAATACGCGCAGGTCCGGAAGTGAATATGTCGATACACCCTAGAACCTAGAACCTAGAACCTAGAACCTCGCCAACACTTAAACCAACACTTCACCCCAGTATTAACTCCCTTGATTCCTCCCCTGTCCCGTTCCCACTTCCGCATCCCTCCGCCGGGGGTATCGCCCGGACTACTTCCAGCCGCGCAACGCCGCGCCCTATACTTTGCATCAGTATCAGTGCCCGGCGTCCCGGGCCATCTCACCTCCCTCCGATTCGAGAGCATGGCGACTCACCACCCAATCCGCAAGACCGTCGCGCACCCCGCCCCGGTCATCCCCGACAAGCTCTACTTCCGCATCGGCGACGTCGCCCGCCTCTGCGAGGTCCCCGCCTACGTCCTCCGTTTCTGGGAGACCGAGTTTCCTAACCTCAAGCCCAACAAGGGCGGCACCGGCCAGCGCCTCTATCGTCGCAAGGACGTCGAAACCGCCCTCCGCATCAAGCACCTGCTCTACGACCTCGGCTACACCATCCCCGGCGCGCGCCAGGTCTTCAAGACCGACGCCAAACCCGAGCCCGCCGCACTCGCCGCCGCGCCGCTCGCCGAATCTCCGATCGCCGACCCAGCGCCCCGGCCCCTCGTCCTCGGTGGTGCCCTCGGTGGTGCCCGCAGCGCCGCAGCGAAGGACCCCGACACCCTCTCCGCCACCGCGCTGCAGCAGCTTCACTCTCTCCGTGACGACCTCCGCGCGCTGCACACCCAGCTCAGCGCCCCCGTCGCCACCGAGCCCACTCCCGCACCGCTCCGTCCGCGCCTCGTCGCCGAGCCCAAACGGCCGCGCCTCCACAAGCCAGAGCCCAAACTCGAACCCCGCCTCGGCCCCATCCCCATCCCCGGCCAGCAGGATCTCTTCCCCGCAGAATGACCGCGTCCGGTTCGCCCTCACCGCAAAAAAAATCCCACACCGCCGGCTCGGCTGCCATGCTCCTCATGGCCAGCAGCCTGCTCTCCGGCCTGCTCGCCCTCCTCCGCACCAAGTACATCAACTACCTCTTCGGCGCCGGCATCAACCAGGACGCCTACCGCGCCGCCTTCGCCCTCCCCGACCTGCTCGCCTACTTCCTCATCGGCGGCGCAGCCTCCATCTCCGTCATCACCATCCTCAACCGCTATCGCGAGGCCGGCGACCACGAAGGCGCCGACCGCGCCCTCTCCGTCATCCTCAACAACATGCTCGTCGTCCTCGGCCTCGGCGTCCTGCTCGGCGAGCTCTTCGCGCCGCAGTACGTCTGGCTCGCCAACGAAGGCTTCCGCCACGACCCCGCGCGCTCCACGCTCTGCACGCTGATGACGCGCATCATCCTGCCGGCACAGATCTTCTTCTTCATCGGCTCGGTCATGGGCTCGCGCCTGCAGGTCCGCAAGATCTTCATCTACCAGGCCTTCGCGCCGCTCATCTACAACGGCTGCATCATCCTGGGCGCGGTCTTCTTCCACCGCGGCCTCGGCGTCACCTCGCTGGCCCTCGGCGTCTTCGCCGGCATGTTCCTCGGCTACGCGCTGCTCAACTCCCTCGGAGCCTTCCGCACCGGCCTGCGCTACTCCCCCACCGTCAACTTCCGCGCCCCCGCCTTCCGCGAGTGGCTCCGGCTCTCGCTCCCGCTCATGATCGGCGTCTCGCTCGTCATGTTCGACCGCCAGTTCATCAACTACTTCGCCTCCGTCACCGAAGGCGGCATCACGCTCATCGGCAACGCCAAAGACCTCTTCAACGCGCCCTTCAACGTCATCGGCCCCGCCGCCGGCGCGGCCTCGCTGCCCTTCTTCGCCAGCCTCTTCCAGCAGCACCGCCGCGACGACTTCTCCCGCTCCGTCGCCCGCAGCGTCTCGCGCCTCTTCGCCGTCGGCCTGCTGGTCAGCGCCTGGATGATCGCCCTCGCGCCGTGGCTCATGGCTCTGCTCAAAGGCGGCCGGTTCAGCCGCGCCGACGCCGCCGCCACCACGCAGCTCTTCAGCATTCTTTCGCTCACACTCGGCATCTGGGCCGTGCAGGGCATCTACGCCCGCGCGTTCTACGCCGCGTCCGACACCGTCACGCCCGCCATCACCGGCACCGTCATCACCCTCGCCAGCGCCCCGCTCTACTGGCTGCTCTTCCGCACCCACGGTCTGCTGGGCCTGGCCATCGCCTCGGACGTCGGCATCACCCTCCAGACCGCAACGCTCGCCATCCTGCTCCACCGCAAGCGCCTCGTCACCTTCGCCCACCTGGAGTACCCCGAACTCGCCCGCGCCTTCATCGCCGCGCTGCTGGCCTTCGCCGCCACCTTCGCCCTGGCCCACCACCTGCCCCCGGTCGCCACCCACCGCGGCCAACTGCTCATCATCGCCGCAGGCACCACCGCCTGGCTGCTCGCCACCCTCGCCACTCTGCTGACCACCGGCAGCAAGCTCCCCGCCCAGATCCTCCGCCGCAAATCCGCATAGCTGCCGCAGAAGAACCCCGGCGCTCTACCTCGCGCCAACGCCACGCAACCCTCTCCAGCACCGAGCGCTACGCCGCGACCTCGCGCCGCTGAATCTTCGCCATCCACTTTTCGTTCCCGGTCCGCCCTTCCAGCAGCCCCTCCAGCGACAGGCCTTCATCCAGCTGCGGCCACCACAGATGCGAACCGTGCGGCCCAAAGCTGAACTCCGCCGCCTGCTCCGGCGTCGCATCCGCCACCCACTGCAGGTTCTCCCGAGGCAGCACCAGCCGCCGCCCATCGCTCAGCCGCAAAATAAACAGCTCCAGGTCGCGCTGATACTTCGCCTCGACGATACGCGGCCACTCCGGCTCGTTCCGCGCACGCTCCAGCGCCTCGTCGATCTCCTCGTCCGTCGTCACACACGTCCATTCAGCCACGAGCCACCCTCCACAGTTCCGCCAGTTCATCCGCGTACTTCGTAGCGGTCTTCAGAATCCGGTTCACATCCGAACTCTACGCGTCCTTCGCGTCCAGATACTCCTCGTGCCACGCCGTCTGGATCGCCTCCAGGATCCCCTCGGTCGACTTCGCCGGATCGCCCACAAACCCCGGCAGCTGCGTCACCCACTTGTGCAGGTCCGTAAACCGCACCGAGTACGGGTCCGTCTCCGGAAACATCTCCTGCAGCTGAATCCCAATCTCCAGCGCATCACTCCAATTGATCTCGCGAGCCATCGTCACCGCCTCCAACGTTCAGTGTAAGTCCATCGCGCCCATGGCGCTGCAACATCGCGCCCATTGCGTTCGCCGTTGCCCGCACCGCACGCGATAGAATAGAGACAGCCGTATGCCGACCGAATGCGCCCCCCCC
>JAJZFE010000438.1 GCA_021798655.1 Acidobacteriota bacterium
CACCGGATTCCACGAAGGGATCTTCGGCTCCCGTTCCAACTCGATTGGCACGGACCATTTGCCTTGCACCTGCCTGGACCCCCAGATGGCCACGTCGGGGGCGCCCTCCTTTGTGCCGCCAAACCACGCAGCCATCAAGTCACCATTTTTCAATGAGACGATGGTCGAAGCATGGGACTCGGGAAACGATGTTGAGCCTGGCTGAAAGATAAACTCGCCTTGCGGCAAGGACTGAGCATGGGCGATTGGAGAGAGAAGCGAAAGCGCGAGCGACAACTTGAAAAGGGTATTCAAAGAATTTCCTTTGCGGGCTAACGTGGGGTCGGGCAAACTGGGCGCATGAAGATGGTGGATGGATGAAGTGAAAGCGGCGTGAGAGACGATTGTCTCTCACGCCGCTCGTTCGTTTCTACAGATGATTTAGAAGAGGATGTGGATGCCCCCCTGTAGCTGGCGATTCTGGTTCAGTTGCTTTGTAACGTCACCGAACGCGGATGACTTGGGGTTGGTATTAGCCCCTTGGAACTGCGCCCGGTTGAAGGCGTTGAAGGCGTCGACGCGTGCCTGGATGACGAAACGATGGGTGATTGTGAAGTCCTTCAACACAGAGAAATCGAAGTCTTTCGTTGGATCAGAGCGAAGAAGATCGAGCGGGAAGGTGCGGTAGTTGTACCCGTTTGGTTGCACCTTGGAGTTGGTGTTGAAGTTCGTGGTGTTGAAGGAAGGCCCATGGGTGTTATGCGGGTTGTTGTTGAAGTCATGGTAGTTCCCGGTGTAGATAACATTGCCCCAACCGAGCGGCGTTCCGGAGAGGTACTGGAAGATACCCGTGACCGAAAAGCCTCCAACAAACTCATCCAGCAGCCTGGATTTATTAAGGAACTGCCGCCCCTGTCCAAAGGGCAACATATAAATAGAGGTGAGTGATGCGTGGTCAGGAAAATCGGAACCTGTCTCGCCATACCAGAGCGGTCCGCCAGGATTTAGCTGGGAGCCCGTACCGAGTTGCCTGGAGTGTTCATAGTTGAAGTTGAACTGCAGACCCTGACTCATCCGCTTAGTCACCTTGAGCATGATGGCGTTGAAGTTAGAAGCTGCTCCGGGGATCAACTGCTCCGTCACGCCGCTGTACTCGGGATAGGCACGTAGCAGGCTCGCCACGCTGATCGTCTGGGCGCTGTTGAGTCCTGTGGCCGGTCCCGGAATGATGCCGTAGAACGGATTCGGTGTTGCTGCTCCCAATTCCTTGGTGAGTGCGGTATCAAGAAATGGTGAGCGGCTAAGGTACTGCAGCGGCAAGGCATTCACATTATTGCTGTAGCTTTCGTGAACCTGATCGACGCCGATGTAGCCGATCTCGACCAGCCAGTTCTTGCGGAACTGCTTCTCGATGTCCAGGCTCCACTTCTCGGCATAGCTAACCTTGACTGGAGCATAGTAGGCGATGCTGTTACCCAAGTTGGTGTTGATTCCGAGCGAGGAACCGAAGGGTAGTTCGATGGGGTTACTCGCCGTGGGGAATGGATCGGAGATGGTGGTCGCCGGAGTCAAATAGTTGTTGTTCGTCGCGATGAATCCAGTTGTCTGCGAATAGCCGTATTGTTGCCCGTGGAGGTAATCGTTGAATGGATTGTCGTAGATACCAAATCCACCGCGGATGGCCAGGGTCCCATGAGAGAATGACGGCGAGTAGGCGAAGCCGAGCCGTGGGCTGACATACGCCAGTGCAGTCGAATAGGCACTGCGGTTTGACGACGTTGCATACACGATGCCTCCTGTAGCCGAGAATGCACTTGGCGCCAGGATTGGATTTGGGTTGGCTGCATACGCCGCTGCGGCAGCGGTGGTTACAGCATTCGTTGCACCTGGAATCCACCCAGTCACCATGTTGTTGTGACCTTCGACCACGGGAGTCTCATGCTCGATCCGCAAGCCCATACTCACAGTGAAGTTCGGCTTCACCTTCCAGTCGTCCTGAGCGAAGAAGCCGCTGTACCAGTTGTCGTATTGGAACTTGGTGCTGACCTGATAATCACTATTGCCTGCACCGCCGTCTGCCAATCCCATTTCGAACAGGGCATAGGAACCGCCGAAGTCCTGAGCGTTTGCGCTTGAATTCTGGCTAACGAAATCGCCCGGATTGGAGGAGAAGTTATAGGAGCCGTTGGCATCTCCTGGATTGAGGACGGTATCCTTATTGACGCGGATGTCAGGCCCGATCTTAATGGTGTGGTGTCCCCAGGTCTTATTCAAACTGCCAAAGTATTGAATCGTGTCGAAGGTTTCCAGGTTACCAGGGCTGCCGCCGAATTGCGGAATGCTGGCGTTGTCATTGAGCGACATGGGGGGAATCGAGAAAGCTGTCGAGTTAGCAGCGATATATGAGGGGAAGCCGAACGTGGATGGGTTGACACCTTCGCCGTCCGGAGCGCCCAGGGAATACCACCGGCTAAATCCAAGTCGATTCTCGAGGTTGAGGGATGGAGAGAAGTTTTGGATATCATCCACTTGACCGCCCCAGAGAATGGTCTGCGAGTTCACGCCAGTGAGTGGATCGTTGAAGTAGTTCTGCTGATCGACGATGTAGTTGCTGCGGTGAGCTTCGAAGAAAATCTTGTTAGAGTCTGAAATATTCCAGTCGATCCGCCCCATGTTCGACTTGTAGTTGTTGACGGTGGGATCGTCGGCGAAGTAGTTGTTTTCGCCGTCGGGCTGGGCCGAGGAGCCGGTGTAGTTGGGCATCGGCACCTCGGCGAAGTAGGCGGTTGCGATTGGGTTGACGGTAAGGCCGGCATTCGCGAGTACGTTACCAGGAATGGGTTGGCGGTTGACCTGACCTGCGGTCAGGGTTGCACCATAGGGATCGTAGAGTTGATCGTTGGGGTCTACGGCCAGCATCGCTGAGAGGTCACCTGCTCGCACCGCTGCGGTAGGAACACTGGTAATGACGGTGGAGGGCTGCTTGCCGATATAACCCTCGAACGCATAAAAGAAGAAGAGCTTATTGCGTCCGTTGAAGAGGCGGGGAATGAGGATGGGGCCGCCGATGGTGCCGCCGAACTGGTTGTAGTGGGTTGATGGGACACTCTTGCCAGCCGGTGTGAAGTATGGCTTGGCGGCGAGTACGGACGCCTGATAGTACTCCGAGATGCTTCCGTGGAAGTGGTTGGTGCCCGCCTTAGTGGTAATGTTCACGGTGCCGCCCGAGGTGTCTCCCATGGCTGCGTTGGCCTCGAACTCATCGACGCTCACAGCATTTACGGCGTCGAGTTCTGGGCTGAAGCCCGCAGTCCGCTGGCTGCTCTCCATGTTGGGAACGCCGTTGAGGAGCAACTCGTTGGAAGATGAGTTGCCGCCACCCAGTGCGAAGTCGTCGGCGGTGGTGTTATCGAATGGACGGGTCTGGGACGACGAATGCT
>JAJZFE010000267.1 GCA_021798655.1 Acidobacteriota bacterium
CTCAACGTCTCCGGCCCCATCGCCGCCTCCACCATCGCCGGGCCCGTCGAGGTGGATAACACCCAGCTCGCCGGCTTCGACCTCGGTTCCAAAATCCAGGGCCTCAACCCCTTCGGCAGCAGCGGCGGCGGCACCACCATCCAGACCCTCCGCGCCACCGTCGACGCCTCCCCCCGCGACACCCAGCTCTCCAACATCTACGCCTCGCTCCCCCAGCTCGGCACCGCCACCGGCAACGGCACCGTCTCGCCCTCCAACCAGCTCGACTTCAACCTCGTCGCCACCCTCAACGCCAACACCGGCGTCGGGCAGATCGCCTCCCAGGCCGCGAGCGCCATCGGCGGCTTCTTCGGCGGCCTCCTCCATCAAACCGTCTCCAAGGGCGTCCCGCTCACCATCACCGGCTCGGCCTCCAACCCCTCCATCCACGCCAACCTGGGCGCTCTCCTGCGCTGAGGCCCAGTTACCCACACGCGCAAGCCCGGCTAAACTGGTATGGACATGTCTTCGCTCAAGCCCGTTCGCCGCGCCCTCCTCTCTGTGACCGATAAGTCTGGTCTGGTCGACTTCGCCACCGCTCTCGCCGCCCACGGCGTCGAGCTGGTCTCCACCGGCGGCACCGCGAAGGCGCTCCGCGACGCCGGCCTCACCGTCCGCGACATCTCCGACCTCACCGGCTTCCCCGAGATGCTTGACGGACGCGTCAAGACGCTGCACCCCAACGTCCACGGCGGCCTGCTGTACCGCCGCGAAGACCCCGCCCACGTCGCCGCAGTGAACGAGCACGGCATCCTGCCCATCGACATGGTTGTCGTCAACCTCTACGCCTTCGAAAAGACCGCCGCAAAGCCCGGCGTGCAGTTCCACGAGATCATCGAGAACATCGACATCGGTGGCCCCTCGATGCTCCGCTCCGCCGCCAAGAACTTTGAAGACGTCGCCGTCGTCACCAGCGCGCTGGACTACCCCGCGCTGATCGAAGAGCTGAACGCGAACGCCGGCAGCCTCGGTCACGAAACCCGCTGGCGACTGGCCCGCGCCGCCTTCGCCACCACCGCGGCCTACGACACCGCCATCGCCAACACGCTCGAAGCGATGGTGCTTGAGCCCAGAGAGCCCGCACCGACGCTGCGCATCGTCTCCACGCTGAAGAACCCGCTGCGCTACGGCGAAAACCCGCACCAGTCCGCCGCGCTGTACTCCGACGGCTCGGCGCTCGGCATCGCCAACGCCACGCAGCTCCAGGGCAAGGAGCTGAGCTACAACAACCTCGTCGACCTCGACGCCTGCTGGTCCCTGACCACCGAGTTCGACGAGTGCGCCGTGGCCATCATCAAGCACACCAACCCCTGCGGCGTCGGTCAGGGCGCAACGCCGGTCGAGGCGTACCTCCGCGCCCTCGAAGCCGACCCGCTCTCCGCCTTCGGTGGCGTGATCGGCGTCAATCGCACCGTCGATGCCGCCACCGCGACCGAGATGGCCAAGCTCTTCGTCGAGGCCATCGTCGCCCCGGGCTTCACGCCCGAAGCGCTCGACATCCTCGCCGCGAAGAAGAACCTGCGCGTGCTCAGCCTCCAGCCCGCCGCACCGGCCCGGGTCGTCAAGCAGATCTCCGGCGGCTACCTCGTCCAGGACGAGGATCACTCGCCCGTCACCGCCGGCTCCATCACCGTCCCCACCAAGCGGCAGCCCACGCCGGAGGAGCTGGCCACGCTGCTCTTTGCGTGGAAGGTCTGCAAGCACGTCAAGTCCAATGCCATCGTCTACGCACGGCGGCAGAACGGCTTCGGTCAGACCGTCGGCGTCGGTGCCGGCCAGATGAGCCGCGTCGATGCCGCGCGCTTCGGCGCCCTGAAGGCCGTCCTGCCGCTGGCTGGCACCGTCGCCGCGTCGGATGCCTTCTTCCCCTTCCCCGACGGGCTGGAGGCCATCGCCACCGCCGGCGCCACCGCCATCATTCAGCCCGGCGGCTCCCTCCGTGACGACACCGTCATCGCCGCCGCCGACAAGCTCGGCATTGCCATGGCCTTCACCGGAGTCCGACACTTCCGTCACGGCTGATGCGGTCCCCCGATTGGGCAGACAGCATCAAAACCTTGTAAAGTACGTCTAACTTCCTGTGTAGACGACACGAAGTTGGGTGGCAGCCTTTACCTAGTTCGGCTGGTGTTGATCTCAGAGGACCTCAATCGCATGACCAGAACCTTCCGCACACCTTTCTTTGCTCTCACGGCCGCAGCCCTCCTTGGCCTCACGGCAACGCAGCAGGCCGAGGCGCAGAAAGGCGTGACATCCGCGCAGACCCCGGTGACAGTGCCGGACCACGCAGCCTCGTACTACCACTACGGCCTCGCAAAGATGTACGAGAATCAGGCCGTATCCAACGGCCGCCAGGACCTGGCCACGCAGGCGGTGGAGCAGTACAAGCTCGCTCTGGACGCCGATCCCAACTCGCCTGCGCTGCAGGACGGTCTGGCCTCGCTCTACTTCCGTCTCGGCCGCATTCGAGAGGCCGTCTCCGCCGCGAAGGACCAGATCCTCCAGCACCCCGACGACGTCGAAGCGCACGAACTGCTGGGCCGCGTCTACCTTCGTTCACTCGGTGATGGCCAGGGACCGCAAGCCAATGACATGCTGCAGGCGTCCATCAAAGAGTATGAGAAGATCGCGCAGCTCAAGCCGAACGATCTTGAGACCCACCTGCTGCTAGGCCAGCTCTACGGCCTCAACCATGACTCGGTCAAGGCGGAGGCGGAGTTCAAAGCAGCGCAGAAGATCGACAGTGGTTCCGAGGAGGTCGTGCTGAGCATGGCACGGCTCTACTCCGAACAAGGCGAGATGACCAAGGCTGCCGACGTCATCGCCAAGGTCCCCGACAGCGATCGCACCGCACGCGAAGACTTCGCGCTCGCCGGCATCTACGACACGCTCAAGAAGCCCAAAGAGGCTGCCGCAGAGTATCAGGCCACGCTCGATCTGGACCCCGAAAACACCGATGCCCGGCGCGGCCTCGCCGCCGCTCTCACCGCGGCCGGAAACATGGATGCCGCGTCGAAGATCTACTCGCAGATTCTCGGTTCCGATCCGCAGGACCCGCAGGCCCTCATCCATCAGGCGGAGATTCAGCGCCGTCAAGGCGAGTACGAGCAGTCGCTCGCCACGCTGAAGGCCGCCCAGGCACTCGTCGCAGAGAACCCCGAGATCAGCTACAACGAGGCGCTCAACTATGACGCGCTCGGCCGCTATAACGACGCCATCCAGACGCTGCGCGCGATCCTCACCACCACCGCAAGTCCGGATGCAAAGTACACGGGCGACGACCGGACCAATCGCTCTATCTTTCTCGATCGCCTCGGCATCGTCTGCCGTGAAGCGAACCGCACCGACGAGGCTGTCGACGCCTACAAGCAGCT
>JAJZFE010000489.1 GCA_021798655.1 Acidobacteriota bacterium
AAGATAGTGGCGTTGCGTGTGGGGATAGCTGCCTGCTTCGAGCTCGCCGATGCGTCGCCAGAGAATGTCCGCAGGGTTGCCGTTCTGTTCGTTGCAGGCGACCTCGCAGGAGCGGCAGCCGATGCATTTGGTCATGTCGAAGTGAAAGCGGTACTGCTCACCTTCCTGCAGCGGGCGGTCGGGAATGAGTGCGGGTGCGACTTCGACGACGTCGATTCGCACCGGGCTGACCCCGAGGGGCAGGCCGCCGAGACCAACCAGCCACCCGTCATCGGTGATGCGCACGAGCGCCTCGCTGTGTCCGTCGGTGGCTCGTTCCTGGAGCGGCAGTGCCAAGGGCAACTCTCTTTCGTGACAAGGTGGATGCGATGCGTTGCGCGGAAGACTAGTAGACGTCGCGAAGATAGCGACGATCATCGTGCATGGACTGCACGTACTCGCGTGCGGCTTCGGCGTCGAGCGCGCCATGTTTTTCGATGACGCTGTGCAATGCGGCATCGACGTCCTTGGCCATGTAGGTCGCGTCTCCGCAGACGTAGAGGCTCGCGCCCTCCTGCAGCCACGCGTAGAGTTCTGCGCCGTGCTCGACCATGCGATCCTGCACGTAGATCTTGTGCGCCTGGTCGCGGGAGAAGGCCGTGTCCAGCCGCGATAGCAGGCCGCCGCGCGTCATCTGCTCCAGTTCGTCCTGATAGAGGAAGTCGGAGGAGGCGCTGCGTTCGCCGAAGAAGAGCCAGTTGCGGCCCTTTGCGCCGGTGGCGCAGCGCTCGTGCAGAAAGCCGCGAAAGGGCGCGATGCCGGTGCCCGGGCCGACCATGATGATCGGGGTCGCATCGTCGGCAGGCAGGCGAAACTTCTTGTTGGCCTGGATGTAGACAGGCTGCGTGTCGCCGACGCTGAGCCGGTCGGCAAACATCGTCGAGCAGACGCCACCACGCTCGCGGTTGTGTGAACGATAACGCACGACGGCGACCGTTGCGTGCACTTCACCAGCGTGCGCCTTCGGGCTGGAGGAGATGGAGTAGAGCCGCGGCGCAAGGCCGGGCAGCAGATCGACCAGTTGCTGCGCGCTGGAGATCACGCCGGGATACTCCGTGAGCAGGTCGATCAACCCGCGGTCGTGGATGTACTGGTCGAAGTGCGTCTGCTGCTCCGGCTTGAGCAGCGCGAGCAGCGTGTGGCACTCGCCGGCCTTTGCATACTTTTCTACGAGCTTGCGGCTCAGGCGCGTGATCTGCAGGTGACGGCTGAGCGCTTCGACGATGGCACAGGGGCCATGCTTTGCGATTTCTACGAGAGTGCTGGCATCGAGTGCGAGGGTGGTAAGAATCTCTTCGACGAGTTGCTGATCGTTGCGCGGAAGCACGGCAAGCGCGTCTCCGGCCTCGTAGCTCATGTCGTTCGCCGCGAGCGAAAAAGCCATGTGCAGCGTCTGTTTGCTCGAGATGTTGTGCGTGAGTGTGCGTTTATCCAGCAGCGTCGCGTCGAAGGGATTCTCGCGATGGTAGACACTTGCAGGCGCAGCAGCGATGGTCGCGGATGGTTTCGCGACGGGCTTCGCTGTTCCAGCGAGGTGCGTCAACACCTCGCTCTGCCAGCCTGCGTAGGGCTCATCCACGTCGATGTCGCATTCGACGAGCGCGCACAACGGCTTTGCTCCAAGAGCGACCATGCGATCGGAGAGGTCCACACCGAACTTGCAGAAGTGTTCGTAGTGCCTGTCGCCGAGAGCGAGGACGGAGAACTCCAGCGTCTCCAGGCGGGGTGCGCCCTCCGCGCAGAGTGCGTCAAAGAAACTCTTCGCGCTATCCGGCGGATCGCCTTCGCCGTAGGTGCTGGCGAGCAGCAGCGCGCAGGACTCTTGTGCCAGAGCCGCGACGTCATAGCCTTCGAGCGACTGCACCCGTGCCGTGTGACCCTTCAGCTTCAACTCCTTTGCGACCTTCTTCGCGAGCCGCTCGCTGGTCCCGGTCTGCGAGGCGAAGAGCACCGCCACATCGCGCGAAGCCGCACTGGCAGCGGTCTGCTGCGCTGCGGGGGCTTGCGAGTAGAGGCCCGCAAGATAGCCGTTGAGCCACGCGCGCTGCGCCGGAGAGAACGGTGCGGAGTCAGGAACGACGGGAACGAACTGGCTCATCGTGCGACTCCTTCCATCTGCGCGAACGCGCGCAACTGTTCGATGGTGTGCCTGCGCGTGAAGGCGAGGAAGGTCTCTTCCGCAGAGAGACGCTGCGCCACATAGCTGGCGAAGAGCTGCTCCATCAGCGCAGGGAGTTCGTTGAAGCGAACAGCAGCGATCAGCTCGCGGGCGAGGCCCTGGTCCTGATCGGAGCCGCCGCCGAGGTTCACCTGGTAGCCCTCTTCGCCGCCGATCTTTACGCCGAGCAGGCCGATGTCGCCGATGTAGTGCTGCGCGCAGGAGTGATGGCAGCCGGTGACATGCAGGTTCACGGGCTGTGTAATCTTGAAGTGCGTGTCGAGATGATTGGCGAGCGCGACGGCGTGCTTCTTCGTGTCCGTCGCGGCAAAGCGGCAGCCCTGATTGCCGGTGCAGGCAACGGTGCCGGCGAGCACGCGACCGGCCTCAAAGCTGAGCCCGGCGGCGACCAGCGCGGCCTTTGCGGCTTCAAGTTTTGCGCTGGGAATGTTTGGCAGGATGAGGTTCTGCCAGACGGTGAGCCGCAGCTCGCCCGTGCCATACTCGTCGGCGATGGCGGCGAGCGCGCGCATCTGCTGCGCAGGCAACTGGCCGACGGGGACGGACACGCCGATGTAGTGCAGCTTCGGCTGTGCCTGCGGATGCACGCCAATGTGCGCTGCGCGGTCGATGGCCTGGCGCGGTTCGCAGTCCTCGGCGGCGAGCCGCATCAGTGGAAACGCGAGAAGCTTTTCGGTCTCTTCGAGAAATTTGTCGACACCCCATTCATCGACGAGATACTTCAGCCGCGCCTTCTTGCGGTCGGTGCGGTTGCCGTTGGCGGAGAAGACGCGGATCATCGCCGCGGCCACGGCGACGGCCTCGTGCGGACGAATCAGCAGACCGCAGTCGGTGGCGAACTGGCGATGGCCTGTGATGCCGCAGAGTACGACGCGGAAGTAGACGCCGGCGGGCAGCTCTTTGCCCTCCGGCACGCGAACCGCGAGGAAGCCGATGTCGTTCGTATCCGCGACCACGCTGATTGTGCCGCCGCCGTCGAAGGCGACGTTGAACTTGCGCGGCAGGTCGTACAGGTCGGGCGAGTTGAGAATGTACTGGTTCAACGCCTCGGCGTAGGGCAGCGTCTCGATCAGCTCCGTGGCGTCCAGGCAGCTGAGCGGCGAGGCGGTGATGTTGCGAATGTTGTCTGCGCCGGCGCCGCGCGAGCTCATGCCGAGGGCCTGCACCTTGTTCAACACGCG
>JAJZFE010000061.1 GCA_021798655.1 Acidobacteriota bacterium
GACGGCGACTACCCGATGAAGACAGGGAAGGGGCCGACGGGGCTGGCGCTGGACACGAAAGGTCGGCGACTGTTTGTGAGCTGCGAGGACGGCACGATTGAGGTGGTGGACACCGATGCGGGGTTCACGTTCATTGAGCTGAAGGGCGGCCGTGGGGAGTCGCGGGAGACGTTTGTGTGGCTGCCGCAGGGGAAGGGGCAGTGGAGGGCGGCGGCGTTTGTGGCGCAGGCGGACGGGACGCTGTCGGGTGTGCGGATGAATGCGTTCATCAACTACTCGATCGGTGGAGAGTACAAGCTGAGCCCGGGATTGCGCTCGGTGGCCTATGACGAGAAGACGCATCGGTTGTACATGACTGCGACGGATGCAGGCTCGCCAGCGGTGGTTGTAGCCGGCTACTAGACAGGATTTTCGAATGAGACGAAGTGAGGACGCAGCGATGAATCGACGTGCCTATGTTGTAACTACCGTACAGGCGGCGATGTTGAGCGCCATGCTCAGCGTGGGATGGCCTGCGCACAGCCAGCAGATATTGACTGCAGCGCAGGTGAAGGGGAAGAAGGTTCTGCTGGTGGTTGGAGAGCCGGAGAAGGGCGAGACGAATGACGATGGCCTGGTGAAGCAGCATCTGGAGTCGCAGGGCTATGTGGTGACGCTGGCCGGCGAGGACGATGCGGCGACGAAGGCGGCGGGAGAAGACCTGGTGATGATCTCGTCGACGGCCGACCCGCGCGTGGTTGCGGACAAGTATGCGGCGGTGGCGGTGCCGGTGTTCACGTGGAACACGGTGGACTATCCGGATATGAAGATGACCGGGCCGGAGCGTCACGTGGACTTCGAGACGATTGATCCGGCGCAGGACTTTGCGCGGTCGTTCTCGATGCTGTACGGGTACTTTCCGAATGCGACCGATCCGATTGTGAAAGAGTTTGGCGGGAAGACGCAGTTGTTCGGGACGTCGTATCTGCTGCCGCAGAACTTTGGCTGGGGCAAGCCTGCGGCAAGCGCGGACATCATCGTGAACACGGAGGGCGATCCGACTCACGCGGGAGTGTTCACGTATGAGCGCGGAGCGACGCTGTATGGAGGGCTTGTGGCACCGGCGCGGCGGGCAGGATTTTACATTCAGGACTCGACGTTTCATTACCTGACGGCGGTGCATGGACCGGCGGAGAGTGATCCGGAGATGGCGGACTGGTGGGTGGGGTTGAAGCTGTTCGATGCGACGGTGCGCTGGGCGGTGAGTCAGCCCTCGACGCCGACGGCGTATGACCCTGCAGCGACGAAGGCCGCGCTGGCGCGTGCGGCGAAGGGCAAGAAGGTTTTGTTTGTGCGGCGGCTGGACACGCCGGAGGGTGAGGAGTCGGACGACCACATTGTCGAACACCTGAAGGACGTTGGCTTCGTGGTGAAAGAGGCGGACCAGACGCGGCCGCAGAGTGATGCCGATGGGATGGACCTGATCCTGATCTCGGCGACGAACTCGAAGTACAAGACGACGAACAAGTACCGCGATGCGAAGGTGCCGCTGATGTGTCTGGAGGGTCTGATGGCGGACTCGCTGAAGATGGCAGGGCGGAGGCGGTATGTGGACTATGGCGAGCACGGCGAGGCCAGGGAGAGTGAGGACCCGCCGGAGGCGTACCTGGAGATTGTGAACTCGAATCACCCCATGGCAGCGGGGCTTCCGAACGGGTATGTGAAGTTCATCAAGGAGGCGGACGTGTTGAAGTGGGCGACGCCGCCGCCGTCGGCGGTGATCATTGCGACGCTGCCGAACTCGACGCATGAGCGCGCGATCTTCGGGTTTGAGCAGGGAGCGGCGATGGCGGATGAGTTTGTGGCTCCGGCGCGACGGACGATGTTTCCGGTGGACAACCCTGCGTTCGACGATCTGACCGAGCAGGGCCATGCGTTGTTCGATGCGACGGTGCTCTGGACGATCAGCGCGCCGTCGAAGTAGAGCTGCGCGAGGCGCGGCAGGACGAGGAGGAGAGAGCGATGCAGATGAGACGGATTGCGGCAGTGGCCGCGCTGATGCTGGGAGCTGGAGCGATGAGAGCGCAGCAGGCGAACCCGGTCTTTGCGGGCAAGAAGGTGCTGCTGGTTGCAGCGACATCGAGTCCGACGGCGGCGGTGGATGCGAGTATCAAGAAACACTTTGAGTCGCTGGGCATGACGGTGAACATGGTGTCGGACGTGAACCCGCCGGCAGCGGATGGCTACGACCTGGTGTTTCTGGCCAGCGACGTGAAGGCCAAGACGGTGACGAACTCCTACCGCACGACGACGGTTCCTATCTTTACGCTGAAGCCGTGGCTGCTGGACTTTCTGGGCATGACGGGCTACGAGCCGCAGAAGGACTATGGCGAGGATGAGAAGGAAGAGCAGTCGTTTCTGTGGCTGGTGAACGCGCCGAACCCGATCCAGGCAGGGTTTCCGAATGGGATGTTCATGCCGATCAAGCATGCGATCAGGATCTATAACTGGGGCCGTCCGCTGCCGTCGGCGCAGGTGATTGCGTTTCTTCCGGGAGAGCCGGAGAAGGGATTTCTCTTCGCATACGAGAAGGGCGTGTATGGGGATCACGATTTTGTGATGCCGTCGCGGCGCGTGTTCTTCGGGTTGGCGCCGGATCAGTTCGACCTGCTGATTCCGGATGGGATGAAGCTGTTCGATTCGTGTGCGGCGTGGGCGTTGGGCGGCAAGTAGGTTTGTTGTTGAAGGACGCGGGAGAGCAGAGATGACGTTTGGAGCGGTTTCAAGAGTGGTGGCGTTGTGCGTGCTGGGTGTTGGTGCGCAGGCCGCGCTGGCGCAGGCAGAGGTGAATGGGCCAACGGCGTTGATTAAGACGTATCGCGCAAAGCCGGGAGCGCGAGTGCGCTTTCGGAGCTTGATGGCGGGCGAAGGCGTGACGCAGTTTGAGAAGTGGAAGCGCCAGGGTGTCTTTGCGAGCTACCAGATGCTGTTTACGACGTATGCGGCGGAGAGCGAGCCGGACATGTTTTTGATTGTGCGGTTCAATCACTTTGCCGATCTGGCGCGCTGGCAGAAGGTGGAGGAGAGCTATCCGGGCGGGCTGCCTGCGGATGTGCAGCCGATTGCGTCGGCAGATACGTCGGGCACGGCGGACATTGTGAACGAGAGCTCGGTGGCCGCGACGACGAAGGACTCGCAGTTCTTTGTGCTGGAGTATGACGTGCTGGTGGACATGCCGAAGTACACGAGCTATGTGCAGGGGTATGCGGTGCCGCAGTTCGATGCGTGGGAGAAGGCCGGCGTGCTGTCGTCGTATGCGTCGTATGTGAACCAGAACCCGGCGGGCGCGCCGTGGTCGAGCCTGATCCTGCTGGAGTACAAAGACCTGCCGTCGCTGGCGGCGCG
>JAJZFE010000352.1 GCA_021798655.1 Acidobacteriota bacterium
CTGCGGATTGCCGAGGTGGAGGTGGGTACGCGGGGTGCGACGCGGCGGCTGTTCAAGGGGCTGCCGGTGGCGATGGTGGAAGGGATTGCAGAGCGGTTTGAGGCGCGGGCGATTCCGTGGGGCTGCGTCGATTTGATTGAGCGCGATCCGGCGCGGCGGGTGCGGCTGAAGATTGGGCAGGAGCGGCTGGCGAAGCTGCATCCGTCGGACATTGCGGACATCCTGGAGGAGCTGGCGCCGGCCGAGCGGGACGCGGTGTTTTCGAGCCTGGATGAAGAGACGGCGGCCGAGGCGCTGGAGGAGATTGATCCGAAGCTGCAGAAGGCGCTGCTGCAGGGGCTGGACTCGGAGCGCGCTGCGGACATTCTGGAAGAGATGGACCCGGGTGCGGCGGCCGATGCGTTGGCCGAGCTGAGCGATGAGGAGTCCGAGGCGATTCTGGAGGAGATGGAGCCGGAGGAGCGGCAGGACGTGGAAGACCTGCTGGAGTTTTCGCCGAACTCGGCGGCGGGGCTGATGACGACGGACTACCTGAGCGTGCCGCTGGAGGCGACGGTGTTTGACGGGGTGCAGGCGCTGCGGACGTTTGAGGGCGATCCGGATAACGTGACGGAGATCTACCTGACGGGCGAGGGCGAGAAGCTGGCCGGGGTGGTGACGCTGCCGCGGCTGCTGCTGGCTCCGAGCGATGAGAAGCTGAAGTCGCTGACGGATGGACACAAGGTGAGCTGCACGCTCCATGCGCGGGATAAAGAGGTGGCGGCGCTGTTTGACAAGTACAACCTGCGGTCGCTGCCGGTGCTGGATGCGCATGGTTGCATTGCGGGCGTGATCCACGCGGAGCAGGTGATCGCGCAGTTGATCGGGGAGTAAGGGCGGGGAGCGGCGGTGAAGATTCTGTATGCGGGGCAGTTGTCGGAGCGGGACTCGGCGCTGTACCGGGTGTGGGCGCTGGAGCGGCTGGGGCATACGGTGGTGCGGCTGGACAGCTATGGGTATCAGCCGGCGTTGGGGATGCCGTTCAGCTCGGTGCTGCGGAAGGTGGCGCATCGGGTGCAGGCGGGGCCGTGGGTGGTGCGGCTGAATCGCGAGGTGCTGGCGATGGCCGAGCGCGAGCAGGTGGATGTGTTCTGGGCCGACAAGCTGCTGGGGCTGTGGCCGGAGACGCTGGAGCGGCTGCGCGGGATGGGCGTGGCGACGGTGAGCTACATGATCGACAACGCGTTTGGGCCGCGGCGCGACCCCGGATGGCGGCTGTATATGCGCTGCATTCCGGCGTTCGATCTGCATGTGGTGCAGCGGGACAGGAACATCGCGGACTACAGGAACCGCGGCGCGCGGGACGTGATCAAGATACAGACCGCGTATGAGCCGACGATTCACTTTCCGCCTGAAGCGGGGTGGAGCGATGTGCAGCGGGATCGCGGGGTGTCGTTCATCGGGACTTCGTATGATGACCGGCCGGAGTTTTTGACGCGGCTGTGGAGGGCGGGGCTGCCGGTGGTGATCTCCGGCGACGGGATGTGGCGGAGACGGCTGGAGCCTGCGGCGGCGGCGGCGCTGTATACGGGCGGCGAGCTGTATGGCGCGGAGTATCGCGAGGGGATCTGGAGGTCGAAGATCAACCTGAGCTTTCTGACGCACTCGAACGAGGATGAGTTTGTGCACAAGAGCTTTGAGATTGCGGCGTGCGGCGGATTTCTGCTGGCAGAGCGGTCTGAAGGTCACAGGCAACGGTTTGTTGAGGATGCAGAGGCGGTGTTTTTTACGGGGTATGAGGAGTGCGAGCGGAAGGTGCGGCAGTACCTGGGGGATGAGGCTGCGCGGGCGCGGATTGCGGCGGCGGGACGGGCGCGGGCGGTGCGCGATGGGTATGGGAATGATGCGCAGGTGGGGCTGATTGTGGAGCGGGTGCGGGGGAAAGTTCTGCCCAGGTGAAGAGTGTTCATCGGGGTGTAGCGCGGGGCGGTGCTGGCTCGGGTTAGTCTAGAGAGAGCCGAGGAGCCAGCGTG
This sequence comes from Acidobacteriota bacterium, assembly GCA_021798655.1. Next base: position 2,013 of record JAJZFE010000352.1, read on the forward strand.
CAGAATTTGTCCCCCAACCCGAATGTTCTTCGTGCCGCAAATTTCTGTGTGGCGGTGTCGGAGTGAGCTTCTGGAAGCGCTGGCGGACCAGCCTGTTTCTGTTCTTTGCGGTGCTGGGGCCGGGATTCATTACGGCGAATGTGGACAACGATGCGGGCGGGATACTTACCTACTCGCAGGCGGGGGCGCAGTATGGCTACCACCTGCTGTGGACGATGCTGCCGATCACGCTGGCGCTGATTGTGGTGCAGGAGATGTGCGCGCGGATGGGCGTGGTGACAGGCAAGGGCCTGAGCGACCTGATCCGCGAAGAGTTCGGCCTGCGGATGACGTTCTTCATCATGGTGCTGCTGGTGGTGGTGAACTTCGGCAACGTGATTGCGGAGTTTTCGGGTATTGCCGGGTCGATTGAGCTGTTCCACATCAGCAAGTACATCAGCGTGCCGGTGTGTGCGCTGGCGGTGTGGCTGCTGGTGGTGCGCGGGGACTACAAGAGCGTGGAGAAGATCTTCCTGGTGGCGAGCGGATTTTATATCTGCTACATCGTGGCGGGCGTGCTGGCGCAGCCGGACTGGCACCGGTCGCTGATTGAGACGGTGACGCTGCCGGAGCGGTCGATATGGCGCGACCACAACTATGTGTACATGGTGGTGGGCGTGGTGGGCACGACGATTGCGCCGTGGATGCAGTTCTACCTGCAGTCGTCGGTGGTGGAGAAAGGGATTTCGATCAAGCAATATGCGGCGTCGCGGCTAGACGTGATTGTGGGCTCGTTCTTCACGGACATCGTGGCGTGGTTCATCATTGTGGCGTGCGCGGCGACGCTGTGGACGCATGGGATGCGGAACATCACGGTGCCTTCCGACGCGGCGCAGGCGATGCGACCGCTGGCCGGAGACTTTGCGTACATTCTGTTTTCAGCAGGGCTGTTCAACGCGTCGTTCTTTGCGGCGAGCGTGCTGCCGATCTCGACGGCGTACAGCGTGTGCGAGGGGCTGGGGTTTGAGAGCGGTGTGGACAAGAGCTTCAGGCAGGCGCCGTTCTTCTACTGGCTGTATACGCTGCTGATTGTGGCCGGCGCGGCGGTGGTGCTGATCCCCGGGTTTCCGCTGGTGACGATGACGATCCTGAGCCAGGTGATGAACGGCGTGCTGCTGCCGTTTGTGCTGTACTTCATGCTGAAGCTGATCAACAAGAAGGACCTGATGGGGACGCATACGAACTCGCACTGGTTCAACGCGGTGGCGTGGGCGACGACGGTGATCGTGATCGGGCTGACGCTGGTGATGCTGTGGCAGAGCCTGCGGCAGATGATGGTGCCAGCGTAGGGGGGCGGGCGTGGTGCCATCACGGAGTGATGGTGC
>JAJZFE010000426.1 GCA_021798655.1 Acidobacteriota bacterium
AGCGTGAGGGCGCGGAGACGATGGCTCGCGGAGAGGCTCGGCGGCAAGCGGGGTTCCTGCGATGCGGTGCTGCCCGATGGCATAGGGACATCATCGGACGAGCGGAGATGAGGGTGAGGCGAATGCTGGAGACAGAGTCACGCAGGTGTCCCGGAATGGGACAGTGGGGGCGGGTCTCTGTTCAGATACGAGAGAAGAGATAACGACGAGACACGAGGTACAAGCGGCAGGTTCAGCAGCGGATGATGTTGGCTGCGGTGAGGCCGCGGGTGGCGTTGCGGGTGTCGATGAAGAGGCGGCTGGCGGCGACCAGCGCGGGGATGTCGTAGGCGGTGTGGTCGGTGGCGAGGAGGACGCAGTCGAAGGTGGGGACCTCGGCGAGCGGAGTGGAGGCGGTCTGCAGAGCGTAGTGGCGGCCGATGCCGACCTCGGGGAAGTAGGGGTCGTTGTAGGCGACGTGTGCGCCGGCGTGCTGCAGCAGGCTGAAGAGCGTGAGTGCGGGCGACTCGCGGAGGTCGTCCACGTCGCGCTTGTAGGCAATGCCGAGGATGAGGACGCGTTTGGCTTCGAGCGTGCCAAGAGCTTTGCGGACCGTATCGACGACGAAGGCGGGCATGGCCTCGTTGACCTCGCCGGCGAGCTCGATGAAGCGGGTGGGCTGATTGAATTGCTTGGCGCGCCAGCTGAGGTAGAAGGGGTCCACCGGGATGCAGTGGCCGCCGATGCCGGGGCCGGGGTAGAAGGGCTGGAAGCCGAAGGGCTTGGTGCTGGCCGCGTCGATGACCTCCCAGATGTCGATGCCCATGGCGAGGCAGAGCTGCTTCAGCTCGTTGACTAGGGCGATGTTGACGCTGCGGTAGATGTTCTCAAGCAGCTTGGTCATCTCGGCGGCGTCGGGCGAGGACATGGAGACGGTGCGGTCGAAGATGGTGCCGTAGAGCGCGGCGGCGGCAGCGGTGGCGGTGGGGCTGGTGCCGCCGATGACCTTGGGGATGGCGCGACGCGGGGTGGTGGTGTTGCCGGGGTCTTCGCGCTCCGGCGAGAAGGCCAAAAGACAGTGGTGAGTGAGTAGTGGGTGGTGAGTAGAGTTGGAGTCGCGGTGGACGGGGGTGGGGCCGAGGCGTTCGAGGATGGGGAGGACGACCTCGTTGGTGGTGCCGGGCCAGGTGGTGGACTCGAGGACGATGAGCTGGCCGGGATGGGTGTGCGGCGCGAGGGACTCGACGGTCTGCCGGACGTAGCTTAAGTCCGGCTCATGGCTGCGGTCCGGCTCATGGCTGCTGCCGAGGGGTGTGGGCACGCAGATGAGAACGGCGTCGCAGTTGCGGAGGTGCGCGAAGTCGGTGGTGGCGGTGAAGCCGGAGGCGAGCGCGGCGGCGATCTGTGCCGGCTCGATGCGGTGGATGTAGCTGCGGCCGGCGTTGAGGGCGGCGACTTTGGCGGCGTCGATGTCAAAACCGGTGACACGGAAGCCGGCCTCGGCAAAGAGCAGCGTGAGCGGCAGACCGACGTAGCCGAGACCGATGATGGCGATGTGCGTCTGGCGCGATTGGACGCGCTCGATCCAGGCGGCGAGTGTGGTGGGGGCGGCCATGCTCAGCGCTCCATGACTCCCACCTTCGCCGACGATACGGCCGTCGGCGAAGATGGGGCACCCGGATGTTGGGAGGCGCGGTAGTAGGCGACGGTGCGCGCGAGGCCTTCGCGGAAGGTGACGAGGGGCTGGTAGCCAAAGGCGTCGCGGGCGGCGGAGATGTCGGCGAGGGACATGCGGATGTCTCCGGCGCGGGGGTCGGTGTGCTGCGGCGGCTGGGTGTAGCCGGTGATCTCCGCGAGCTGGCGGAAGGTGTCGTTGAGGGTGATGCGTTCGCCGCAGGCTACGTTGAAGACGCGGCCGGCGACGTTGGCCGCCGGGGCTTCGAGCGCGAGCAGGTTGGCGGAGACGGCGTTGGCGATGTAGGTGAAGTCGCGGGACTGCTCGCCGTCGCCCTGGATGCTGCAGGGGCGGCCTTCGAGCATGTCGAGCGCCCAGCGGGCGATGACGCCGGAGTAGGGCGAGTCGGGCGTCTGGCGCGGGCCGAAGATGTTGAAGTAGCGCAGGCAGACGGTCTCCATACCGTAGACGCGCGCGTAGCTCTGCATGTAGAGCTCGCCGGCGAGCTTCTGCACGGGGTAGGGCGCGATGGGCTGCGGGGTCATCGTCTCGACGCGCGGGAAGCCGGGCTGGTTGCCGTAGGCGGAGCTGCTGGCGGCATAGAGCACGCGCTGAACGCCCGCAGCTCGCGCGCCTTCGAGCAGGTTGAAGGTGCCGTCGAGGTTGGCGTTGTGGCTGGGGCGAGGGTCTTTGACGCTCCTTGGCACACTGGGCAGCGCGCCCTGGTGCAGGATGGCGTCCACGCCGCGACAGGCGCTGGCGATGGCGGCTGCGTCGGCGAGGTCGGCGTGGATGAAGTCCACACCGTGCGGCACGTTGGAGAGCTTGCCGGTGGAGAGGTTGTCGAAGCCGCGAACGATGTTCGGTTGGCCGCTGGCGCCTTCGCCGCGCGCCAGGAGGGACTCTGCGAGGTGGGAGCCGATGAAGCCTGCAACGCCGGTGATGAGAAAAGTAGCCAAGAGATTCAGTGTAGCGAATGCGTGCCGGGTTGCGGAGCGAGGGGGTCAGGCGATGGGTGCGTGGAGCAGGCCGTAGTGCAGCATGTAGGCCGCGAGCAGCGCAAGAGCCAGCGCGAGGGTGGACTCCGAGAGCGCGGCGGGGAGGTCGGTGCCGAGACGCTGCGCGGCCCAGAGGCGGAGCCGGATGCCGCCGTAGGCCCCGGCGAAGACGCCAGCGAGGGCGAAGAGGATGCCGCCGGCGATGGGCTCCGTGAGTGCGTTGGCGGCGAGCGCGCCGGCCAGCGAGGCGAAGGCGATGCGCGCGAGCAGCAGCGGCAGTGCGGTGCGATTGGGGGTGATGGGCAGCGTGTCGCCGTAGTACTCGCCGAGCGCAAGCAGCGTGAAGACGAGGACCGAGACGGGGTGCCCGGCCCAGATGCCCCAGCCGCCCTGCGGCAGCAGACCGGTCCAGGCGAACCAGCACAGGACGGAGATGCCGGTCATGGTTCTCATGCCGGTGGCCATGCCAAGAAAGAAGTACCACTGCATCGGTTACACGCCTCGCTGGTCGATGTTACTGCGGCTGGTCGTCGTCGTACTCGTCCTGACCGAGCTGCTTGCCACCGAGTTTAACAGGGGTGACGGGGGGTGGGGTTTGGACGGGTTTGGAGACCTTGTCCGGGGCGAGCTGCACGGAGGTCGCGGGCTTGACTGTGCCGACCAACTTTTCGAGGGCGGCCTGGGCTGCGGGACCGGTGGTGTCGGTGG
>JAJZFE010000346.1 GCA_021798655.1 Acidobacteriota bacterium
ACTGCCGAAGATGCAGCAGTTCTTCGACGTCGGCGTCACGCCCGGACAGAATGGAACGCTGCAGCACTCGCTCTCGACCGTGGTCATTGGCAAGGACGGCAAGATCGTCGCCTTCTACCCCACCAACGACTGGACGCCTGCAGAGGTTCTGGCAGAGATTCACAGCGCAACGTCCTGAACCCTCCCGCGGCCTGCGAGAATTCCATCGCCGCCGCATCGATTCCAGTTTCGCCGCATCAAATATCAGCCCCACAGCATCGTATCTAGGCACGATCGTGCAGATTTCAGTTGCAACCGGTCATCTTCTCCCTGAAAGGAAACTCATGTCACGGCTCACCCTCTACTTCGGCGCAATCCTCACGGGCATCGGGATTTATTTCTTCATTGACACCGGTTCGACCCATCCGACCTCTCTTATCCCGGTCTGGTTCGGCCTGTCGCTCGCACTCCTGGGACTGCTGGCGAACTCCAGCGACGCCTCCAAGCGCAAGCTCTACATGCATATCGCCGTCACCGTCGGACTACTGGGCTTCCTGTTCCCCGGCTTCATGTCGTTGAAGGCCCTCGTCAAGTCCCACTCCGACCAACTCCCGCTCGCTCATCCATCCGCGACCCACGAGCAATTGCTGATGGCACTTCTCTGTTTCATCTTCGTTTTGCTCTGCGTGCGCAGCTTCATCGCCGCTCGGCGTGCGGGCATCGTCTAATTTTTGCCAGAGTAACCTAAGGCCTCCATGGCACACTACGGAACATCCAATATGGGCGGCACACCACGGATGCGCTCGGCAGACGCGCCCATGCGCGGAGCCGGTCGCGCCGCCGCGGCCGATCTCACCAACAAGCGCCCCAAGCCGAAGTTCAAAGAAATCTGGCCCGAGATCTGGGCGCTCATCAAGCCGCGCCGCGCCCTCCTCGCCGGCTGCTTCCTTCTCATGATCATCAACCGCACCTGCGCCCTGGTGCTGCCGGCCTCCTTCCGCCCGCTCATCGACCAGGTCTTCACCAAACATCGCACCTCACTGCTCCCGTGGATCGTCGGCGCCGTACTCATCGCCACGCTCATTCAGGGCCTCACGTCCTACACTCTCACCCAGTTGCTCTCCAAGGCCGGCCAGCGTCTCATCGCCGACCTCCGCATGCAGGTCCAGCAGCACGTCGGCAAGCTCTCCGTCTCCTTTTACGACGAGAACCGCACCGGCACTCTCGTCGCCCGCATCATGAACGACGTCGAAGGTGTCCGCAACCTTATCGGCACCGGCATCGTCGACTTCGTTGGTGGTGTTCTCACCGCCATCCTTGCCTTCACCTACCTCATGTACGTCTCCGTCAGCATGACGCTGCTTGCCTTCGTCATCATGACCGCCTTCGCACTCGTCCTCCAGCGTGCCTTCAAAACCATCCGACCCATCTTCCGCGAGCGCGCAAAAATCAATGCCGAAATCACCGGCCGCCTCACCGAATCCCTCGGAGGCGTCCGCGTCGTCAAGGGCTATCACGCCGAAGACAGCGAAGCCACGGTCTTCGCGAGAGGCGTAGACCGCCTCCTCAAGAACGTGATCAGCTCGCTCACCGCGCAGTCCCTCATGACGCTTTCCTCCACCGTCATCCTGGGCATCGTCGGTGCCGTCGTCATGTTCATGGGCGCGCATCTCAACGCTATTGGCAAGCTCACTGCCGGCAGTTACTTCTCCTACGTCATGTTCCTGGCCTTTATGACCGCGCCAATCGTGCAACTGGTCGCCATCGGCACGCAGCTCACTGAGGCCCTCGCCGGCCTCGACCGCACTCGCGAGATCATGGGAGAGCGCGAAGAGGACGCCGACCCCGCTCGCTCCATCGAGCTCGGCCCGCTCGCCGGCGACGTCCGCTTCGTCGATGTCGGTTTCTCGTATGTCCCCGACAAGCCCGTCTTGCACAACATCAGCTTCGACTCCCGCCCCGGCACCGTCACCGCGCTGGTGGGCTCCAGCGGCTCCGGCAAATCCACCATCATCTCGCTCATCTGCGGCTTCCACACGGCGCAGTCTGGCGCAGTCCTCATCGACGACCACGACCTCGCCGCGGCCAGGCTCTCCAGCTACCGCCAGCAACTCGGCGTCGTGCTGCAAGAGACCTTCCTCTTCGACGGCACCATCCGCGAAAACGTAAAGTTCTCCCGCCCGTCGGCCACCGAAGAAGACTTCCTCAAAGCCTGCGTCATCGCCCGCGTCGACGAGTTCGCAGAGCGCTTTCCCGAGGCCTACGACACCATCGTCGGCGAACGCGGCGTCAAGCTCTCCGGCGGTCAGCGCCAGCGCCTCTCCATCGCCCGCGCCATCCTCGCCGACCCTCGCATCCTCATCCTCGACGAAGCCACCAGCTCCCTCGACTCCGAATCCGAAGCCCTCATTCAGGCCGGCCTCAACTTCCTCATGCAGGGCCGCACCACCTTCGTTATCGCCCACCGGCTCTCCACCATCCGCCGCGCCGACCAGATCCTCGTCGTCGAGCAGGGCCACATCGTTGAGCGCGGAACTCACCAGACCCTCTACAACCTCAACGGCCGCTACCGCGATCTCTACGACCGCCAGCACGGCCTCGAAGCCAACCTATTCCTCGCCCCCGGCGAAGGCGACATCATCCCAGACGCGGTCTAGCCCGCTCCCTCGACCCCCAACTCCCGCAGCACAAACGCATCGTCAAACGCGATCTCCTTCAGATAGTCATATCGCCCGCTGGCCCCGCCATGCCCGGCATCCATGTTCACATGCAGCAGCAGCGGAGCATCGCCGGTCTTCAGCGTCCGCAGCTTGGCCACATACTTCGCCGGTTCCCAATACATCACCTGCGAATCATTCAAACTCGTCTTCACCAGCATCGCCGGATACGCACCCGCCCGCAGATTCTCATATGGCGAGTAGCTCAGCATGTACTCGAACGCCGCCTGCTCATTGGGATTTCCCCACTCCTCATACTCCGCGACCGTCAGCGGTAAACTCGCATCGAGCATCGTGTTCATCACATCCACAAAAGGCACATGGCTTAACACCACGCGAAATAACTCCGGCCGCAAATTCACCACCGCGCCCATCAGCAGGCCGCCCGCGCTTCCTCCCTCGATGGCCACGCGCGTCTGGTCGCCGTATCCTTCGCGCAGCAGAAACTCCACAGCTTCGATGAAGTCGGTAAACGTATTGCGTTTCTGCATCATCTTTCCGCCATCATGCCATGGGTCGCCCAACTCTCCGCCGCCGCGAATATGCGCATAGGCCATCACCACGCCGCGATCCAGCATCGCCAGCCGAGATGCTCCGAACCCCAGCGGCAGCGCATACCCATACGATCCATACCCATACACATACAGTGGCGAGCGCC
>JAJZFE010000095.1 GCA_021798655.1 Acidobacteriota bacterium
ACCCTCCCCGAAGAGGTTCTGGTCACCGTCATGCGCGACCACCAGAAGTACTTCGCCGTCGAAGACGCATCCGGCAAGCTGGCCCCGCACTTCCTCACCGTCACCAACATCGCCCTCGACGAAACTAACGCCCCCATCATCAAGCAGGGCAACGAGCGCGTCCTCCGCGCCCGCTTCAACGACGCCCGCTTCTTCTGGGAGTTCGACCAGCGCGTGCCCCTCGCCGATCGCGTCAAGCTCCTCGAAAACGTCACCTTCCAGAAAGACCTCGGCAGCTACGCGAAGAAGTCCGAACGCGTCCGCAAGATTGGTATTGAGCTAGGAAAAATCGCCGCCAGGCATGTCGTGCCGTTCGATCTTCACGCCATCGAAGAAGCCGCTGTGTTCGCCAAGACCGACCTCACCACTGAACTCGTCAAAGAGTTCACCGAGCTGCAGGGCATCATCGGCGGACTCTACGCCGCATCGCAAGGCATCAGCTCCACGGTGGCCGACATCATCTACGATCAATACCTCCCCGCAGGCATGGACGACGGAGTTCCTCGTTCTCTGGAGGGTGCAGTCTTCGGTATCGCCGACCGTGCCGACACAATTGCCGAAATGTTCCGCCTCGGCATGGAGCCAACCGGTTCGAAAGACCCCTTTGCCTTGCGCCGCGCTGCTAACGGCATCGTCAAGATCTTGGCCGAGAAAGGCGTTGCGCTAAGCATTGAGAACATCATCACCATGTCAGCCGGCGAGCTCAAAAACGGTATCGCAACTCTTAGTACTAACACCGCGGCTAAGATGGCCGCGTTCTTTGACGAGCGCATCGAATTCTATCTGCGCGACATAAAAGGGTTTGCCTACGACGTTGTCGCAGCGGTGCTTGCTCGGCCTGCCGAAAATAAGTACGGGTCCAATAACTTACCTGACCTGATAGCCCGCGCCGAAGCCATAACCGCAGCACGCGGCGGCGAAGATTTCCTCGCCGTCTCCGCCGCCTTCAAACGCATGAAGAACATCCTCACCCAGGCTCGCGAAAAAGGGGATATCCCATACTCGATTGTCGACCACGACCTCCTGCTCGACCCCGCCGAAAAGCTTCTCGCCGTCACCGCCAGCGCCGCCGCATCAGCCATTGAGGAGTTGCAACGGGAGCGCAACTACAGCGAAGCTCTCCGCGTCATCGCCGCCCTGCGTCCCTCCATCGACGACTTCTTCGATAAGGTCATGGTCATGGCCCCCGGTGACGACATCCGCGCCAACCGTCTCTCCCTCCTCACCCGCACCCTCAACGATCTCTCCCGCATCGCCGACTTCTCGGAGATCGTCACCGCCGGTTAGCCCAGCCACGACCCTCCGGCGCCTCCACGGTCCACCAGCCCCATCCACGACCCTCCGGCGCCTCCACGGTCCACCAGCATAATCCAGGATCCTCCGGCCCCTTCGCGGTCCTCCGGCCTCATCCACGACCCTTCGGCACCTTCAGGGTCCACCACCATCTCAACGACCCTCCGGCAACCTTCACAATCCACCAGCGCCAAAGGCGCGGCCCCATCACAGCCCAGCCCAACGGGCTGGGTTCTCGTCGCGGCAACTCGCGAGGGCTGTAAGCCCGACCCAAAATCCACACCCGCCACCCGTGGTTTCTTCCACAGCCAACGGCGTCGCGCCAGCCTATAAAAAAGTGCCCCCCACCAAGTCAGACTGCCACAAGTCCCTGCCCAACCACCTTCTCATCAAGACTTTGGCCCAAAAAGTACCCTGGGGGAGGGGGATTGGGGTTAAGCCTCAATTCAGCCGCTGCAGCCGCGCAATTAATTTTTCCGCCAGGGGTTCTCCACTCTCGGTCCACAACAATCTGCTCGAAATTCCACAGTGTTTTTCAACACTCAACGTAAACGCGAGCAGCTTCTCCACATTGTGTTTGATCCGTTCCGCAGCATCCTCGCTCAGTTCCTCATCCTCAAGCACCCACGGCGAATCCAGCCCGAAATCCACGCGAATCTGCCCATTCTGCTCATAGCTCCCAGCGTCGAACTCCGGCCCGAATCCGGTGATCTTCACGCGCCAGGGCTCCAGCTTCCAGGCCACATCCAAATCTGCGCCCGAAGCCTCCGGAAGCCAAAGCATCCAGCGCATCTCGAACTCGTAAGCCATATCATCGTGCAACTGCTCGGTCGCTTCGGCCACAGCGTTCTCGATGATCGAGCCTTCAGTATCCGCGGAACTCTGCGCCCGCTCGTCATTCACATAGATCCGCTGATAGGTTGGTGATTCCGTCCAGTCAATCGGATACACGCTCGCTGCTGCGACGCGTCCCAACTCACTATTCGCGTGGCCATCCTTGGCAATCACGGCGAACTGCCGCAGCACGCCCACCAGCGCCGCAGGCAGCGACTCCAGCCGAAAGTTCGGGTACCACAAACTGAGATAGAGTTGATCGGCCATCAGTCCATTCTATCGATTCGATCGTCTTATCGTCAGCGAGACCACAACCGCGCAATGAGAAGATAGAGCCAGGGAACACGAAAAGACCAACTCCAGGGAAACGATGCGGCTGTCGATACAACGACTTCGGTGGGTACTGATTGCAGGAGCTTTGCTGCTCGTCGTCGTTCTCGCCGCGTACATCGGTTACGGCCGCTACCGCGCGCTCTTGGCGTACCGCCAGATCATCGCTCGCTCCGGCGTCTCGCTGACCCATGATTCCAACGGCGTGACCTACTCTCAGTCGGTGCAGGGACGGAAGATCTTCACCGTCCGCGCCAAGACCGAGACCTCGCTGGGCGATGGGAAATGGGCGCTGCACAACGCCGAGATGCTCCTCTACAACCACACCGGCGACGCAGCCGACCACATCTACGGCTCCGAGATGGAGTACGACGAGAACGAGGGCATCGCGCGTGCCAAGGGCGAAGTCTTCATGGACCTGCTTCCACCGCAGGGTCTCGCCAACGGTGGCCGCGCAGTCGCGCAGCCAGCCTCCGCCAGCAAGCCTAAGGCCAGGACTCCAACAGCCGCCAAGGCAAAGCCAGCGTCCGAGCAGGTCATCCACGTGCGCACCAGCGGTCTCATCTACATGCGCAAGCTAGGCGTTGCCGCGACCGACCAGCAGGTTGAGTTCAGTTACGGCGGAATGCAATGCACCGCGCTCGGTGCGGAGTTCAACTCCAGCCAGAGCACATTGCGGCTTCTGGCCCACGTGCGCATGGACGGTCTGGCCCACGGCAAGCCGCTCCACCTCACCGCCACCCGAGCCGACGTCGACCGCGATGCCAACATCGCCAACCTGATCGCCCCCGTCGTGACGTCGGAGGGCCGCACCGCGCAGGCGGATGTTGCGGTCATCCACCTGC
>JAJZFE010000178.1 GCA_021798655.1 Acidobacteriota bacterium
GGAGATGGCCGGAGCCGGCGTCGATGACGGCGAGGTTGGCGAGCGCGGTGGGATCGAAGGGGTCGGCGTTGAGCGCGGCGGTGTAGGAGGCGGACGCTCGGGTGGTGTCGCCATAGACCTGCTGCAAGTAGCCGAGGCGGACGTTGAGTTCTGGGTCGCTGGCGCCGGCGAGAGAAGCCTTGGTGAGCAGTTGGAGCGCGAGCTGCGCGGCGTGGCGATCGCCCTTGGCGGCGAGCTGCGCGTAGGCGAGACCGTACTCGCGATCGCCGGCAGGGAAGTTGCCAACGGGAACGAGCTCGTCGACTGCGGCGTCGAGCGACTTGAGGGTGAGTGACGTCGCTGGAGCGAGGGGGCGGGCTTCGATGTCGTGGTCGGTGACCTGCTCGTGCGAGATGTCGGTGGTGTTGCGCGCGGGCATGTGGCACGTGGCGCAGTCAGGCTGCTCGGTATGATGCGTGGCCATTGCCGGCGAGGTGTGGCATTGCAGACAGCGGGCGCGGAAGTACTGCACGCGTTCGGCGGGCGAGGGCTCAAAGTGCGGGTCGTGGCAGGTGGTGCAGGTGAGATTGTCTCCGCTGGCACGTTTGCAAGCGCTGCGAAGAAGAGCTTCGTACTGGCTGGTGGCGCGGCGTCCGTCCCCGTCTTCGTGCGCGTGGACGAAGTAGACGGCGAAGTCGGAGAGCTTGTCGCCGGGGACGAACTGCGCGAGTGATTTGCCGGGGCGGTAGACGATGGCGTTGCCTTCGAGATGGCATTGCACGCAGGAGCTGTCGCGGCGTTCTGCGGAGAGATCGTCGGGGTTGATGATGGGGCCGTGGCCCTTGGCGGCGAGGTGCGCGGCGGGGTCTCCGTGGCAGGCGCTGCAGCCGACGCCGCCCTGATGGAAGGGGATGTTGGCGAAGCGGTTGCGCGCGGTGGGGAGGCTGGGCTGAACGTTGGTGGCGTGGCAGTGCAGACAGTTGGGATCGACGGGCAGCGGCGCGGGCATGTTGGTGGCGTTGTCGAAGGCGGGCGCCATGTCCCAGAGGCTGCGTCGATTGTAGTAGTTGATGGGCAGCTCGAACCACTGGCCGCCCTGCTGGAAGAGATAGGTGCGTCCGTGATGGGCGGAGCCGATGTAGTAGAGCAGTTGCTGCTCGCCGTCGAGCGCGCCCTGCGGTGCGGTGGCGGGGCGCGTGTAGGTCATCCATGCAGCGCCGTCGCGGAGGAAGACGCGGTAGTCGATGTCGGAGGGTGCGTGGTGGAATGTGCCGGGCAGCAGGCCGCTGGTGGCGATGCCGCTGCCGCGCGCCATCGAGGTGGCTTCATACTTGTTGTAGATGGCCTGATGGCAGCTCGCGCAGACTTTGTCAGGGTTATCGAGCGGCGTGACGGCGGCCGGTGTGGCGGGTTGCGTTGCGGCCTGCACGTTGCGCTGCAGAGCAAGCGTGGCGCAGCAGATAGCGGCGAGCGCGCTGAGTCCGCAGAGTGTGGCGAAGACGGTGCGGCGGGTTGGCGGGGCAGTGGGCATGGATGCGGGCTAGTGCGTTGGGGAGGGTTCGAGTGCGGCGGCGCGGGTGCGTTCGAGTGCGGCGTCGGCGGTGTTGCCCTGACGGGTGTAGAGCTGCGCGAGGAGCTGGTGGGCTTCGGCGGAGTCGGGAGCGGCCTGCACGGCGGTCTTGAGCTGGATGAGCGCGGCGTCGAGCTTGTTGTCGGCGAGGAGTGCGCGCCCGCTCTTGAGTGCGAAGCTGGCGCGCTGGCGGCTGACAACGACGCGACTGAGTTCAGCGGCGAGCTTGCGCTCGGCTGCGGCCTGCTCCTTTTGTCCGGCCTGGGCTTCGAGTGCGGCGACCTCGACGTGCAGATTGGGCTGGTCGGGTTGCAGCGTGATGGCGTGCTGGAGCGCGTCCATTGCGCCGGTGGGATTGCCGGAGTCGCGGAGCACGCTGCCGAGCAGCGCCCACGCATCGCCGTTGGAGGGCTGCAGAGCGACGGCGCGCTGCAGCTGCGTGGCGGAGTCTGCGAAACGGCCCTGCTGCATGTAGATGATGCCGAGGGTGTATGCGGGATCGGGCAGTGTTGGGTCGAGCTGGGCGGAGCGTTCGAACTCGGGAACGGCGTCGGTGAGGTTGTCCTGCAGCTTGAGCGCGAGGCCGAGATCGTAGTGCAGGTGCGCGCTGTTGGCGTCGAGTGCGAGCCCGGCGCGAAACTGCTCGATGGCGTGGCCGAGATCCTGCTGCTGCAGATAGGCGACGCCGTAGTCTTCGCGCAGTGTGGGTGCGTCGGGGCCTAGAGCGAGAGCGCGGGCGTAGAGTGGCAGCGCGCCTTTGGCGTCGCCGGTCTGGACGTGGGCGAGCGCGAAGTTGGTGATGGCGGAGGTGTACTCCGCAGGCTTCCAACTGGCGGCGGACTGCGTGGCGCGGGCGAAGATCGGGAGCGCGGCTGCGGGGTCTCCGCTGGCCTGGAGCGCGAGCGCGAGAGCGTAGAGGGAGCGGGCGTCGGTGGTGGAGGTGCTGAGGTCGGCGGCGCTGTGCAGTTGCACGAGCGCGTCGGCGTCGTTGTTGAGTGCGGAGAGAGCGCGGCCGAGTTGGAGGCGCGCGTCGAAGCTGTTGGGTGTGGCGGCGACGGCGAGTTGCAGCGGTGCGATGGCGGCTGTGGGGTCGTTGAGCGCAAGCAGCGCGGTGCCGAGGTGATACTGCGCGCTGGCGAGGGCGGGGTCGAGCGCGAGGGCCTGCCGGAAGTGTAGGACGGCGGCGGCGAGATCGCCCTGCTGCGCGAGAAGCGCGCCGAGCGTGTCGTGGAGGAGAGCGGAGTCGGGCGCGCTGGTGAGTGCAGCGGCGAGTGCGGATTGCGCGGTGGCGAGGTCGCCGGAGGCGGCGAGCGCCGTCGCGTAGGCGATGGACTCGGCGGGCGAGAGCTGGGGTGCTGCGGGGTCTGCGAGCGCCTGGCGGAAGAGTGCGAGCGCGGCAGCGTAGCGCGCGAGTCCTGCATCGGTGCGCGCGAGGTTGAGATCGATGGAGAGGTCGGCGGGTGTGAGGGTGTGTGCGGTGTTGAGTTCGGCTTCGGCGAGGCTGAGCTGGCCTTGTTCGAGATAGACCGAGCCGAGAGCTGCGTGAGTGGCGGAGACCTGAGGAGCGAGGGCGACGGCGCTGGCGAACTCGTGCTGCGCGGTGGTGAGGTCGCCTCTCTGCGCTGCGTCGATGCCTCGGCTCATGGCATCGCGGGCCTGCGTGATTGCGTCACTGGCCTGCTGAGCCTGGATGCGCGAGGGAGCCGTTGCCAGCACCGACGCGGCGAGCGAGAGTGCTGCAACGGTGCTGAACGTGAGGTG
>JAJZFE010000318.1 GCA_021798655.1 Acidobacteriota bacterium
CACCACGCTCCACTTCGCCGGCATGCTCCCAGCCCGCGACTCCGCCCCCACCCGCATCGCCTTCACCCAGATCCCCATCCAGTACGGCAGCGAGTACATGTAGCCCAACCCACCTCTACCGCCGCAGCTTCAGCCCTCGCTCACCTTCGGCTGAACATACGCATCCTCCGGCGAGCCATGATTGAGCGTTCGGCGAGAGTAGTCAAACCGATGCTTCAGGTTCAGAAACGGCTTCTCATACAGGTGATAGCTGGCATACGCCGCAACAATCGAAACCGCCAGCGACGTCACCCCAGCCCCCACCACCGCCACCAGTTTGCTGTGCGTCACTCCCAACAGCGCCGCACGCAGTGGCAGGTTCATGGCCGACAGCACCAGCACATGCAGCACATAGAGGCCATAACTGTACTTGCCCAGAAACCGCATCCATTCCAACTGAAAGAACCACGAGCACACCGAGCCAGCCCGTAGCGACCACGCGATCAAACACGCAAAGCCCACCGCCAGCACCGTATAGTCCACCCCTTCGGACCAGAGCATGCCTCGCATTGGGGCATTGAGCCAGTGTGGGGCAACGCACCCATTCATCACAACAAAAAACGACAAGGCTCCCGCCAGGCCCCACGGCGCCCACCGATTTACCGCTCCCCATCTCGGAGATCGATAAAGCAGCGCGAGCGCTGCTCCTAGCAGCAACGAATCGGCACGACAAATCGTTGTCTCGTGAATGGATAGCGGAGAAGCTCCATACACCACCATTCCCAGCCGCAGTACCAGTGCTCCAGCCGAAGCAAGAAGCGCAGTGCGCAGCAGACCAGCCCGGGTGCGCACTGCAAATACGACTGCAGGCCAAAGCAGATAGAACTGCTCCTCGACTGCCAACGACCAGAAGTGATACAGCGCCAAATGAGGCCCTGGCGCGAAGCTCGCGATTTCAGCCGGCCTCAGATTCTGCAGATAAAACACAAGCAGCCATCCCATGTTGTCCCAGTGCAGGTGCAGCGGATATGTCAGCAGCAGGCATACCCCAAGCACCCCATAGTAAAGAGGAAGGATTCGCAAGGCACGCCGCGCATAAAACTTCTGAAAGAATCCCTCATCGTTGAGCGAATCGACCAGAATTCCTGTAATCAAAAATCCAGAAAGCACAAAGAACAGATCGACGCCAGTATTTCCGTAATGGAGAACCTCCCCAAGGACGCGATAAAGAGATCCCATTGATTCATAATCGGACTCGAAGGCATGGCAGCCGATCACCATCAGAATCGCAAGCCCGCGCACCCCATCCAGAGCCAGAAGATGCCCGCGAGCGACTTGTCGTTTTGGTTCCACCATAATAAATTGCCTGGCCCACCGAGATCATTAGTCTACCAAGCGCTGACAACGTGTACCGCAAGCACCGAAGCGATCGCGGCGATAGGGTCAATATCGGCTCCTTGCAGCGCTCGCGTGCACTCAGCGTGATCGGCCTTTCCCTGCTGTACCATCTAAAAAGATGCAGCCCCTCCAAAACAGCCGAAATATCCCTGCAGGAAGCCCCCTCGCACGTCATCTTCCTGCACTGGACGGTATACGCGGCCTCGCGGTCCTCGGAGTTGCGGCCTCCCACCTCTTTCCAGCCAACCCGCACTCTGGCCTCCAGGCGATCATCCATGCAATATTCGCCTTCGGTGCAAACGGCGTCGATCTGTTCTTTGTGCTATCTGGCTTTTTGATTACGGGAATCCTACTTGATTCGCTCCCCGACTCCGCCTACTTCCGCAAATTCTATGCGCGAAGAATCCTGCGAATATTCCCGCTCTATTACGGAGTCCTTGGGGTGTTCGCTTTGGCCGCACTGGCCTTCGGCCTCAACTTTCACCATGAACTCCTATCGCTCGCCCTTTATCTCCAAAACTCCTATCTCATCGCTCACCCCATCCGCAGCTACGGCGGGCCTACCAGTCTGCCACTGTCCCACTTCTGGTCCCTGGCCATCGAGGAGCAGTTCTATTTCGTATGGCCCATTACCGTCTTCCTGCTCCGCAGGCGGCGACGCCTGCTCTTCTTTTGCGGCATGTCTCTCATAATCTGCCCTCTTCTTCGCCTCGGACTTCTGATGCATGGCATCAACTACTTCCTGATCCAGTCCAACACCCTCTGTCGAGCAGATTCGCTTCTCTTCGGCGGCGCGCTTGCGCTGCTCATCCGCAGCCAGTTTCATGACAGGGTACTTCACTCCACAGCTTGGCTCCTCCCCTTAGGTCTTCTGGCGTTTATGTTCATGGCTGCAACATACAACACTAAGTTCGTAGCTCAACTGAGCTTGGGCATCCCCATGATCCTCTTCGCCGGCAACTCGGCCATCGCTGCGGCTTCCACTGGATTGATCGCTCTTGGGCTGCGCTCACGGCACATCGGAGGCTTCTTTTCTCTTCAGCCGATGCGCTGGCTCGGCAAGTACAGTTATGGCATCTACGTCTTCCACCTCATACTCTTCAGTTATCTGGAAGGTCCGGTGCGTAATGCGATTCAAGCTCATGTCACTCCGAATAAAGGCGCAGACGTCGTTCTTGAAGGATTGCTGATCTTCATCGTCAGCATCACAGTAGCCTATCTCTCGTACCACCTTTACGAGAAACGCTTCCTTCAGCTTAAGCGCTACTTTGACTATCGCCGCCATTCCAATACCGTAAACCTGACATAGACTTCGCCGCACCAACATCAACATGAATATGGGACAGCAGTTCGCAGATCATGTTCACGCCCTACACCGGCCGTCTCGCTCCATCGCCCACGGGCCTACTGCACCTCGGCCACGCGCGCACCTTCTTCATCGCCCACCAGCGCGCTCGAGTCGCCAACGGCACCCTCTATCTCCGCGACGAAGACCTCGACCCCCAGCGTTCGCGTCCCGAGTTCTCCGCCGCACTGCGCGAAGACCTCCACTGGCTCGGCCTCACCTGGGACGCCGAGCTCCGCCAATCCGATCGCCTCCCGCTCTACCGCAACGCCCTCCACCAACTCCTCGCCGCCGGCGTTGCCTACCCCTGCGCCTGCTCACGCCGCGACCTCGCACAATCCACCCAAGCTCCCCACGAAGACGAAGATGACGAGCCGCTCTACAACAACCGCTGCCGCCCCGCTGGCCCAGCAGCAAATCTCGTAGACGCTCGCCATCCACACGGCACCAACTACCGCTTCCGCACCCCCGACGACCTCCACCCCATCCTCTTCACCGACCTCCACGCCGGCCCCCAATCCTTCCCTCCCGCCGTCGACTTCGGCGACTTCCTCATCTGGCGCAAGCCCCTCACCTCCGACCCCAACGACATCGGCCTCCCCAGCTATCAAC
>JAJZFE010000089.1 GCA_021798655.1 Acidobacteriota bacterium
TAACTATAACTATACGAGTGGCTGTCGGGTAAGTGGCAGATCAGTATCGACGACCAAGCTCATATAGGGCTATAGTACCGGATGGAAAACGTTTACACTAGATTCGTATTTTGAGTTGGATAAAGCTTCCGGGTAGCCTGGCGGGCGACCTGAAGCTGCGGGGATAGGAGAAAGACAGGTATGGCAATCGTTGCTGGTGTGGACTTTGGGACTCTGAGTGTGCGTGTGACGCTGCTGGACAGCGAGCGTGGTCGGCTGGGGACTGCCTCAGCGGGATATCCGCTGCATCGGCGGCGAGAGGATCCGGACTTTGCCACGCAGTCGCATGAGGACCAGATGCGCGCGCTCGTGGAGGCGGTGCAGGCGGTGGTGCGGCAGAGCGGCGTGGACGCGAAAGAGATTGTGGCGCTGGCGCTGGATACAACCGGGTCGAGCGTGATTCCGGTCGATGCTCAACTCCAGCCGCTCGATGAATATATGCTCTGGTGCGACCACCGCGCGCACAAGGAAGCGCAGGAGATTACAGAGCTTGCTCATGCTTCGGGGCTCGAAGCCATCGAGTGGTGCGGCGGCGTGTACTCGCATGAGTGGGGCTTTGCGAAGCTGTTGTATTGGTTGCGGAATAACCCGGAGAAGCGAGAGCGCTTCGCTACGGCGCTGGAACATTGCGATATGGTTGCGGCAACGCTGATCGGGATTACGGATCCTGCGCTTGCGCCACGCAGCGTCTGCGCGATGGGACACAAGTGGATGTGGAATCCACGCTGGGGCGGGTTGCCGCCGCAGGAGTTCCTGTCTCAGCTCGATCCGCTATTCGATGGCGTTCGAGCGAAACTGGGCGGGAACTATCGGTGCTCGGACGCGATTGCCGGAGGGTTGAGTGAGCACTGGGCCGCGGAGATGGGTTTGCCTGCAGGGATTCCGATTCCAGTGGGTGCCTTCGATGCGCATTGGGATGCGATTGGTGCGGGCTGTCGTGAGGGCGATGTGGTGAATGTCGTGGGAACATCGACCTGCATCATCGCGATGAGCCGGGAGACACGCCTGGTGCCCGGAGTGTGTGGCGTGGTGCCGGGAAGCGTGCATCCCGCGTATACCGGAATTGAAGCGGGGCTTTCTGCTACAGGCGATATCTTTGAGGCCATTGCGCGGCGTGCAGGCACGGATGTTCGTGCGCTATCGGTGGGATTGGATGCGTTCCGGCCGGGGCAGACGGGGCTGCTGCGGTTGAGTTGGGATAATGGCGACCGCACGGTGTTGGTGAACCCTGAACTGGGCGGCATGACGCTGGGCTGGAACCTGATTCATACGGCCAAAGATGAATTATTTGCAGCGATCGAAGGGACCGCGTTCCATACGCGGATTATTCTGGAGCGGATGGCTGACCACGGGGTTCCAGTGCATCGCGTGATTAATGCAGGCGGGATTCCTCAGAACAATGCGGTGCTGAACCAGGTATACGCGGATGTGCTGGGCAAGCCGGTGCTGGTGCCGGATGGTGTGCCGACGAGCCTTGGCTCGGGGATCTTTGCGTTAGTTGCGGCTGGCGTATTTGCGACGATCGAGGAGGCCCAGGAGAAGATGTGTCTGCCGTTCAAGACGTATGAGCCGGAGCCTGCGGCCGTCGCTCGCTATGAGGAACTGTTTGCGCTGTATCGCAAGGTGTACTTCGCATTTGGCCAGCGGGGAAGTTCGCCGGCTGCGATGGGGGATGTGCTACCGGAACTGCGGCGCATTGCAGCCGAGGTCCGCGGCGGCTAACGCGCGAACAAGTTGAGCGCGAGATACTGATTTGCGTCGAAATGACAGAAGAAAATACAAGAACAACGAAAGTGGAGTGAGGTGTTGCGGATGCTTCTGAAGAAACTGCGTGAAGAGGTGCTGGAAGCCAACCTGGAGTTGGTGCGCAAGGGGTTGGTGCTGTATACGTTTGGCAATGCTTCGGGTGTGGACCGTGAGCAGGGGTTGGTGGTCATCAAGCCGTCGGGCGTGGACTATGACGTGTTGAAGGCGGAGGATATGGTGGTTACAGACCTCAATGGAAACATCGTCGAGGGAACACTGAAGCCGTCGTCGGATCTGGATACGCACACGCTCCTGTATCGGGAGTTCCCCGAGATTGGGGCGGTCGTCCACACGCACTCGGAGTTTGCGACCAGCTTTGCGCAGGCTGGGTTGGCGATCCCTGCATTTGGAACAACGCATGCCGATTACTTCCATGGGCCGGTGCCGGTGACATCGCCGCTGACGGATGAGGCCATCAATGGAAGGTATGTGCATGAGACGGGGCTGGCAATTGTGGCGCGGTTCAATGGCGCGGAGAGTGGAGCCGGTGGCCGATCAAAGATTGATCCGATGGCGGTACCTGCATGCCTGGTCGCTGGACATGCACCGTTTGTGTGGGGGAAAAATGCTGCGGATGCGGCGCACAATGCCGTCGTGTTGGAGGCCGTCGCGAAGATGGCCTATCGCACGCTGACGCTGAAGGCAAGCGCGCACGAGGTTTCGCAGGCGCTGCTGGATCGCCACTACCTGCGCAAACATGGAGCGAGCGCGACCTATGGACAAGGGTAAGAAGCGTAGTGAAGAATAGGGCCGCGATCCTGATTGAAATCGATTGAATGTTCAAGGAGAAATAATGAAGTTCAAGCATGCGATGGCCGGAGTGGCGGTTCTGCTGATGAGTTCGCTGGCGCAAGCCAGCGTGACGAGCGCGCCGTGGGGCAAAACGGCAGACGGCAAAGCGGTGCAGATCTTTACCATCAGCGATCATGATCTGACGGTGCGCATTACGACCTTCGGCGCGCGCGTGGTAAGCATCAACGCGCCAGACCGCAGTGGCAAAATGGCCGATGTAGTCCTGGGCTACGACAACGTGGCGCAGTATGAATCGGACACCAGCACGTACTTCGGTTCGATTGTGGGGCGCTATGGGAATCGCATTGCCAAGGGCACGTTCTCGATCGATGGCAAGACGTTCCATGTTCCTCTGAATAACAATGGCAACGCTCTGCATGGCGGCCCCGAGGGCTTCAGTTCCAAGGTGTGGACCGGACAAGAAGTTCCCGATGGCGTGGAGATGTCACTGGTGAGTCCGGACGGCGACATGGGGTTCCCCGGAACGCTTACGGTACATGTGCGCTACACGGTGGTAGGGCATTCGTTGCGGATCAATTACAGTGCTACAACTACAAAGCCGACGGTGGTGAATCTTACCAATCACAGCTACTTCAACCTGGCGGGTGATGGGAAGGGCAACATTCTCCAGGATGTGCTGATGATCCCCGCAGGTCGCTATACGCCGG
>JAJZFE010000249.1 GCA_021798655.1 Acidobacteriota bacterium
CAAACCTGCAGCCGGAAAACATTATCAAGCCCGCAGCCGTTCGGCAAAGCCTGCACCGGCGAGACACGCCACACAGCGGAATGCGGGTCGTCCAGCGACGTTGCATCGGGTGAGCGCAAGGCACAGACACGGCGGACGGGGCGGCTATCGTAAGCAGAACGACGTCGTGGCACAAGCTGCCAGCGACGAGCCCGTGCGTGCTGCATCCAGCGCTGCATCGGCTGACAAATCCACGGACGTGCAGGCGGTTGCGCCCGCATCCACCGTGGTTGCGGACAAGCCGCTGACGGTCGATGACTTTGTGCGCGCGGCCAGTGTGAGCGCAGGGCCTGCAAGTGGAATCTATGCCAGCGGAGTGGCGCAACCGGATGAGGATGTGAGCCTGACAGGGCCGCACGCATCCACTCCGAGTGCAACAACGTCGAGCGCTGCGACGTCGAGTGCTGCCGCGCGGCCGGTCGAGACGACGCGTGTGGAAGCGGCACAGCGTGGGCCTGGAGCACGACAGCGCAAGACGCCTTCAGACCTGGTGAGCGCTCCGCTCGCAGCAACGCAGCGAGAGTCACGAAACGCAATGACTCACAATGCATCGCCGGAAGACCAGGCAACGACGCATGCAGAGCTCGCCGAAGATGTTGAGCAACCCGTGGTGCTGCCCGGACTCTATCGCTACGGCCGCCTGGTGGTGCCGCCGCCGATGCGAGGCACGCGCGAGATTCTTGTTCACCAGAATTTAATCGCCGATGAAGAAGGCCTGACGCGCATTCAGGATGAATACGACCTGCGCCGGATGCGCACGCAGCGCATGCTGGTGGACTTTCCGGTGAGTGCGAGCCTGCGCGTGAACCCGGAGTTAGCAAGCGATCACCGCTGCGCGCGGCCGTGGACGGTGCGCTTTGCTTCGGATATTTCGGGGGCGTATTACGCTCGTTTCCACGAGCCGCTGCAGGTGAACTCCGCGGTGCGGACCGTCTCCTACCAACTGAGGCTGCGACGCGTGAATGGCAATGCCGCGGGGACCGAGGGCGATGTGGCTTCGCCGCATTTGACCGGCGAGGCGATGGACTTTGGAAAGCATGGGATGAGCACGGCGGAGATTGCGTGGATGCGTCTGTATCTGCGGCCGTTAATGCAGGATGGCAAGCTCGACGTGGAAGAGGAGTTTCAGCAGGCGTGCTTCCACATCAGTGTGTACCGCGCCTATGCTCCGGGACTGTCGGGACCACGCAGGCATTCGAACGCTCGCAGTGAAGTTGCCCAGGTGGGTGAGATCGAAGCGTCGAGCAACTAACCGTGGATGGCTCTATCGTGAAAGCAACTGAAACGAAGCGGGCGCAGCCATGCAGGCGCTTTGCCTCTGTGGCCGCGTGCTAATCCTGCATGCCGGCGTGTGGCCTGCGGAGAATTAGAAGCAACGCCACGAGCAGCCCGACAGCCAGAGAGATATAGAGCACCATGCTGTGGTTGCGCGTGAGATTGCCCTGCTGCCACGCAGCGTAGGTGGCGTTGAGATCGGTGGCGAGGCCGGGGATGGTGATGGCGTTGAACGCTGCGTGAACATTGGCTGCAGGAGCCGTGGGGAGTGACCCGAAGATGCGTGCTGGATCGGGCGGCTTGCCGTCGCGGTCCTTCGGAATCGCGGCGATCAAGGCGTTGATCTCTGGGTCGCGCGGGTCGTTAAAGTACGCGGCGTCAGCGGTATTGGGGAAGAGAGTTACGTTGCCGGTGAGCGCGTGCTCGATGGCGGAGACGCCGTCCTGGCAGACGCCGAGTGTGTAGTATCCGCCGAAGGGAAGAGTGGGATGCGTGGCGTGCAGATGCGCGTAGGCGACCGTCATCAGGCCAGCGAGGCGCGTGACCTCGATGGCTTGCGCGCCGGTGTATTCGTGGGCGTTGCGCTTGAGCACCCAGGGCTGATCGAGGGTGTCCATGGTGCGCCACTCGGCTTTGCCGTCGATGCCGAAGTAGTAGCTGATGTCGGCGTTGATGAGAGGGCCATGTATGTGCCACTCATACTCGGCATGCGCCGCTGGCACGAGGAGATGGCGGCCGCCGGAGTGCGGCACGATGATCTGCGAATCGAGCCAGAAGGGCGCCATGACATCTTCGCCGTTATAGTGCAGGTGCGCGAAGTTGGCGAAGTAGCGCGCGTCGTCGACGGTGACGGTGTGGCCGGTATTGATTAGCTCGGCGATTACGTCCTGTGGCGTGGTGTACGTCTGTACTGAGCTGACACGCGTAGTTGTTCCGGAAATCATTCCCTCGGCGCGGCCTGTATTGCCTGGCGCTTTGCGTATCGATGCTGAGAAGGGCTCCGCCTCTTCGAGTTTGTTGGCGGCCAGGCGGTTGAGGACGTCGGCGAGGCGTTGTGATTCGGCGTGCTCCGGAGCGAGATCGTTCGGGCCATCACCACGCACGATGCCGTCGAGATTGGTGACGATGCCCTGCGTGCTGAACGGCGGTAGCGCCGAGGGCTCGTCCAGCGAGAGAGTCCCCGCCTTGCTGAGCGAGTAGGGGCCGAGGTCGAGGTACTCGCGCGTGTGGGCATCGCTGGCTACAGTGCCGGGCTCAACGGCGGTTGCGGCGCGCTTCTGATCTCCACCCACGATGGCGCCGACGGCCTGGACTGTGGGGTTGATTGCACGCATGGTCCATCCGGGAAAGCGGTCGAGCCCCTGCCAGTCGCTGCCGAGGATGAGCCTGCGCAGTTGGTCGAAGAGCGCGGGCGTGAGCAGCGCGGGCCCCACCTTTCCATATTTGTCGATCTCGCCGAGCAGTGTGTCGATGAAGCCCGGCCGCGCGGAGAGTTGCCGCATCATCTGCGAGAGCAGGATGGTGTTGGGCGGCATCGGCGTCTCGGGCACAACGTAGGCGCGCCGACAACCCGACGCGACAAAGAGTGTGCAGAGCAGCGCGAGCTTGCGGAGAGTGCACATGAAGTTGAGATGCTGCTACGCGTCGAGCTTCTTCACTACTAATTCATTCAGCAGCGCAGGATTGGCCTGACCTTTGCTCAAGCGCATGACCTGGCCGACGAAGAATGCTGCTACCGTGCGCTTGCCGCCTTTGAACTGCGCAACCTGCGCGGGGTTCGCGGCGATCACTTCATCGATCATGGCTTCGATGGCCGAGGTGTCGGAGATCTGCTGCGGCTTGTCGCGATCGTAGATATAGACGAAGTCGCGGCCCTCGGTGAAGCAGCTATCGAGGAGCTGCTTGAGTTGCTTGCTGCTGATCTCGCCACCTTCCGTGAGGTCGGCAGCGAGAACCAGACCGTCGAGCGAGATGGGACTTTTATCGAG